>JAFQII010000196.1 GCA_017397605.1 Clostridia bacterium | reverse complement strand
CGCATCGGCTTTGACGCAGGCGGATCCGACCGCAAGGTCTCCGCGGTTGTCAACGGCGAGTCCGTTTATTCTGAGGAAGTCGTTTGGCTGCCCAAGGTCAACTCCGACCCGATGTACCACTTTGACGGCATCTACACCGCAATGAAGACCGCGGCTTCTCATATGCCCCGTGTCGACGCAATCGGTGTTTCCTCCGCAGGCGTTTATATCGACAACAAGATCATGGTCGCTTCCGTGTTCTTGTAGGTTTCTCCCGACGATTTTGCAAAATACGTCAAGACCATGTACCTCGACGCAGCGAAGAAGCTGGGCGAGGAGCTGGGCAAGGAGATCCCGATCGAGGTTGCAAACGACGGTGACGTTACCGCACTTGCAGGCGCAATGGATCTGAATGACGACTCCGTTCTGGGCGTTGCAATGGGCACCTCCGAGGCAGGCGGTTACGTCGATCCCGACGGCAACATCACCGGCTGGCTCAACGAGCTTGCATTCGTTCCCGTTGACTTCTGCGAAAACGCAATGGTTGACGAGTGGTCCGGCGACTACGGTTGCGGCGTAAAGTATTTCTCGCAGGACGGCGTGATCAAGCTTGCTCCCGCGGCAGGCATTGAGCTCGATCCCAACATGACCCCCGCTGAAAAGCTCAAGGTCGTGCAGGGTCTGATGGCAGAAGGCGACGAGCGTGCGGCGAAGATCTACGATACGATCGGCTGCTACTTCGGCTACGCAATCGGCTACTACGCTGAGTTCTACGAAATGAAGCACGTCCTCATCATGGGCCGTGTAACCTCCGGTAAGGGCGGCGAGATCTTGCTTGCTCGCGCGCAGGAAGTTTTGGACACCGAGTTCCCCGAGCTCGCTGCAAAGTGCAAGCTTCACATTCCGGACGAGTCCTCCCGCCGCGTCGGTCAGTCCGTCGCTGCTGCTTCTCTTCCCAAGCTGGGCTAATCAATTGTATACAAAAAGCCATGACGCAAGTCATGGCTTTTTTGCTTAAAGAGGGGCGCTGCCCCTGACTCCGTTTAAGAAACTTTTTGAAAAAAGTTTCTTAAAAATCTTCAAAAACTTTTCATGCCCCGACACGCTTGTGTCGGGGAAACCGTGGAGAGTCTTGTTTTTGCAAATAAAATTTCTTTGGAGATTCATAAGGACCTTTCTTTTTAAAGAAAGGTCCTTATGCCGGGGTTGTTAAGGGGGCAGAGCCCCCTTAATCATAACCCTTAATCGTTCTCTCTCAAATAGTCACCGATGGCGTTGATCGCGCCCATGGTGTTTTCGTCGAGCTTGAGGTAGTTAATGACCTCGTCGTACTGGCCGTCACCGTCTGCGTCCGCGTAGTCGTTGCAGGAGAACCAGACTGCGAGCTTGATGTTTTTGCAGAACGCGTTTTCCGCATCCTGATTGTTGCGGAAGCAGTCCAGCATGCCTTTGACCCAAGCTTCCTGCAGATCTGCGTTTCTGCCGAGCTCGGTGGTGACGTAGCCGTTTCTGCCCCAGTCATAGTACGCTTCGCTGCCTGCGCCGCAAGCAAACTCGCCGATGATCCACGGATAGTCCGCAAAGTAGGGCAGAACCTTGTTTGCGGTCTCGGTGTACATGGTCTTGAAAGACGGGGGAGCGGCTTTGTTGGTACCGTTGTTCATCTGGTAATGCGTAATGCCGAGCATCTGCACATAGTCGACACCGGGCATGTAGCAGAGCGTTTCGCCCCAGTTGCTGTACGGGCAGGTCGTGGAGATCGGGTTGAAGATCCAGATACAGTTGTTGACACCTTCTTCCTCAAAGATGTCGTACATGCGTCTCCATGTCATCTGGAAGATATCGGGATCGAGAAGCGTCATCATGCCGCAGTAGTCGGTCCAGTCGGTGTTCATCTCGTTGTTGACGCGGAACAGCACGGGCTTGCCGTACTTGATCATTTCCTGCGCGAGACGGCGGAACTGATCGTCCAGCTTACCGCGGAGAATGTCAAACATCGGGGTCTTGACGTCGCCGGTCGCATTGTTGGTGATGGTAAACTGATACGTCAGGTTGAACACGGGCTTGCCGTTTTTGCCGTCGCCGCCTGCGTGCTTGTAAGCGCGCTCAAATACCTCTGCGGGATCGGAAAGCGTGTCGTACCAGCCGATGTGCTGATAGGTCATGTAGACGTCGGGCGTTGCGTTGATTGCCTGCTCGCCCCAAAGCCACTCGGTGTACTCGTCGGTGTTGCCCTGATGGAATGCACCAAAGCCGACGTCGGTGCGGGTTTGCAGGGATTCGTAATACGCCTTGGTTTCTTCGCTCCAGTTGGGATTGGGCTTGAGCTCATAGGAGGTAAAGCCGTTGCTCGGCGTGCCGACGCGGTCGATCTCCGCAAAGCTTGCGACGATCGCGTCCAGCTCGTCGTTCATCTTCTCCGCGGACTTGAGCACAAACAGATAGAAATACTCGTAGGTCGCGGTCGGACGTACGATTGCGATCTGATAGTGAGGGAACTCAATGTCGTGGGAGAGGCTGATTTTCATGCAATAGGTCTTGACGGTGTAGTCGCCGACCTCGACCTCCTGCACCTGGCGGGTGCGGACGATCTGGTTGCTTGCCAAAAAGCCGACGCTGTCGATCTGCTCGACAAGCCACTCGCGCATGTAGAGGTCGTATTTGTCCTGCGTGTCGCCGTAGGGATTTTGGTCCTCGTAGGTGACGGTCAGGCAGTAATCCTCGTTTTTGTACTGCGAGCGCACACTGCCGATCGAAAAGTCTGCCTCGGGTGTGCCGGGCAGGGTGAGCATGTAGCCCTCTGCGGGAACGACGACACGCGTTGCGGTCTCGCCTGCAAAGAGGTAGCGCACGTCGCTGTCAGCGCTCGGCGCGGGAGTTTCTTCGGTTTTGTTGCCATTTTGGAATACCTCGAGATTGTAGATCGCATCGGGGCCGGTAAGACCTGCGCCCTCATCGGCGTATAGCTCGTTCCAAACGTTTTTTGCATTTTCGTCGGGTGTTTTCACAATGCTTTCCTCCGTGGAAGATTCGGTGGCACCGGTATCGGGCGCGGCGGAGCCTTGCGCGCCGCCGTCATCCTTGCAGGATGCAAAGAGCGCAAGCGTCAGCATGCAGAGCGCCAAAAACCATGCGATTTTTCTTTTCATAGAAACTCTCCTTTGTATTCTTTCTTTGCGGATATTATAGCGTATTTTTCTTAAAAATGCAATAGAAATCCCCAAAATAGGCAAACGGGAGAAACAAAAAACAACCCAAAACGAATGCTTTGGGTTGTTTTGTGCGTAACGCTGATTATCTGAATTTGCGTTTTCTTGCTGCCTCAGACTTCTTCTTGCGCTTTACGCTGGGCTTTTCATAATGCTCGCGCTTGCGAAGCTCTGCCTGAACGCCGCTCTTGAGGTAAGATCTCTTGAATCTACGGAGAGCGCTGTCAATGCTTTCGTTCTCCTTAACATGGATCTCTGCCATCGTATTTTTCACTCCCTTGTGGAAGGCGATTGTTCGCCTACTTACTTTCAAACGAAGGTATTATATCAAAGAATCCGACAATTGTCAACAGTTTTGTCAAAAATAAGTCAAATTCTTTTGCATACCCAAAACGCGCGGGGAATCAGAGACCGAGCGCTGCCTTTGCGGTCTCAACGAGCTTTGCAAATGCTTCTTTGTCGTTGATTGCCAGCTCGGAGAGCATCTTACGGTTGAGCTCGATGCCGCTCTTCTTGAGGCCGTTCATAAAACGGGAGTAGTTGATGCCGCAAACCTTGCACTGTGCGGAAATGCGGGTGATCCAGAGAGCGCGGAAGTCTCTCTTCTTCTGCTTTCTGCCGATGTAAGCGTAGTTGCCGCTCTTCATGACAGCCTGCTTGGCCATCTTAAAGTGTTTGCTCTTTGCGCCCCAGTAGCCCTTAGCGAGCTTGAGGGTCTTGTTTCTTCTCTTTTTGGTGTTGATTGCACCCTTAATTCTTGCCATCTTTCAATTTCCTCCGTTTTTCTTACTGGTAGGGAAGCTGTCTCTTGAGGTCGTGCATACGAGTTGCGGAAACGTAAGCAGCCTTGCGGAGAGATCTCATACGCTTGGAGGTCTTGAGCCCGGTGTTATGACGGGTGCTCATGTGTCCTCTTTTCAGTTTGCCGGTCGCAGTAAAGCTAAAACGCTTTGCAGACGCCTTGTGTGTCTTCATCTTACCCATTTGTTTCAGTTCCTTTCGATTTGTTTTTGGTATCGGTAGCTTTTTTCGGAGCGAGCATCATAATCATATTTCTGCCGTCCAAAAGCGGTGCACGCTCGACCGAAACGATATCGCCGCATCCCTCCGCAAAGCGGTTGAGCAGTTCGATACCGACCTCGGTGTGCGCCATTTCACGTCCGAAAAAGCGAACGAGCACCTTTACTTTGTTGCCTTTTTGCAGGAATTCGATGCAGTGCTTGAGCTTGGTGTTGAAGTCGTGCGTGTCGATGCGGCAACGGAGCTGAATCTCCTTGAGCTCGACGGACGGCTTTTTCTTGCGCTGCTCTTTTTCCTTCTTTTCTCTCTCAAAATGATACTTGCCGTAGTCCATGATCTTGCATACGGGGGGCTTGGAGTCGGGGGAGACCTCCACCAGATCCAGTCCCAGGTCGCCTGCAATACGCAAAGCATCGGCGGTTTTCATGATTCCGAGCTGACCCTCGGGTCCGATCACGCGGATCTCGGTCGCACGGATCGCTTCGTTGACAAGAGTTTTGTCTGCGGTTGCTATGTTGAGCACCTCCAAATAAAATTGAAAAAAAGAAAACCGTATAGAATGCGTTGTTTCGACATCTGTACGGCTGATCTGCGGGCAGTTTTTGCCCCAAAAACGACGGAGTAACTCCGTGTCTGTTTGCATATCAACCGAGCGGACCTGTTGTCGCAGGGTGAGAATCTTTTTCTCGCCGAAAAAGCATTCTGCTTCTTTTTACCAAGGCAGTATAGCACGTTTCTTTCGGTTTGTCAAGGGCTTTTTCAAAACATTTTTCTCTTTTTTTGCATATTCTGTGATTGAAAGGAGTCTGATCATATGCCCCAACTGTTTTTGAGCCCTTCCACGCAGGAATACAATATCTACTATGACGGAAACGGCAACGAAGAATACTACATGAACCTGATCGCAGACGCGATGGAGCCTTATCTGGTCGCGTCGGGCATCACCTTTACGCGCAACGATCCCGACGGAACGGTGGGCGCTTCCGTGCGGCAGTCCAACGCAGGAGATTATAAACTGCACCTTGCCATTCATTCCAACGCTTCGGGGAGCGCCAACGCCGGCAGACAGCGGGGAACGGATGTGTATTACTACGCGACCAGCAGTGCGGGGAGAGCCGCCGCGGAGCTGTTTGCAAACAATCTCAAGGATATTTATCCCGATCCGTCGCTGGTGCGTCCGTTGGCGACGACCTCGCTGTATGAATTGCGCTACACCCGCGCGCCTTCCATTCTGGTCGAAATTGCTTACCACGACAACGCCGCCGATGCGGAGTGGATCCGCGCCAATATTCAGCCGATCGCGCGCAACCTCTCTTTGTCCGTGGCGGAGTATTTCGGCGTTCCGCTGGTCGATCCCGAGCCGCTTCGCACCGCGACCGTGCGCACGCAGGGCGGGAATCTGAATATCCGCAGTCAGCCCAATACCAACGCGCCGATCCTCGGCAAAATTCCCAACGGCGCGGAAGTCACCGTCACGGGCCAGGACGGCAACTGGTATACTGTGCAGTACAACGGTATCACCGGCTACGCGTTCGGTCAGTATCTGGAATTGAATTAAGATTTCTTTGGGAATTTTTAAGGACCTTTCTGTTTTTCAAAGAAAGGTCCTTAAACGTTCTTTTTTGCGTTTTACCCCGCGATTTCTCTTGCGACAAAAACGCCGCTTGCGGAGGCGTGGGAGAGGGAGTGGGTGATGCCGCTTCCGTCACCGATGATGTACAGCCCCTTGTGTGCGGTCTCGAGCTTGTCGTCGAGATCGACTTCCATATTGTAGAACTTGACCTCCACACCGTACAACAGCGTGTCGTCGTTTGCCGTACCGGGCGCGATGCGGTCGAGGGCGTAGATCATCTCAATGATACCGTCCAGAACGCGCTTGGGCAGTACAAGGCTCAAATCGCCCGGCGTTGCGGAAAAGGTCGGGCGGACAAGTCCTTCTTCAATACGCTTTTCGTTGCTTCGTCTGCCGCGAACGAGGTCGCCGAAGCGCTGTACGATGACACCGCCGCCGAGCATGTTGGAAAGCCGTGCGATGCTCTCACCGTAACCGTTGCTGTCCTTGAACGGCTCGGAGAAATGCTTGGAAACCAGCAGTGCAAAGTTGGTGTTCTCCGTCTTGAGCGCAGAGTCCTCGTAGCTGTGACCGTTGACCGTGACGATGCCGTTGGTGTTTTCACCGACGACGATGCCGTTGGGGTTCATGCAGAACGTACGGACATTGTCCTCAAATTTTTCGGTACGGTAGACGATCTTGCTCTCGTACAGCTCGTCGGTCAGGTGCGCAAACACGACGGCGGGAATTTCCACGCGCACGCCGATGTCGACGCGGTTGGACTTGGTGGAAATGCCCATTTCGTTGCAGACCGACTCCATCCATTTGCTGCCGCTTCTGCCGACGGAAATGATGCATTTTTCGCAGGAATATGTTTCGCCGTCGCAGGTAACGGTGTAGCCGCTGTCCGTCTTTGCCACATGGCGCACGGGCGTGTCAAAATAGAACTCCACCTTTTCCTTGAGGTGGTTATAAAGATTCTGCAGCACGATATAGTTGATATCCGTGCCCAGATGGCGCACGGATGCGTCCAGCAGGTTCAGCTTGTTTTGGATGCAGATCGTCTTGAACTTGGTGCCCGCGGTGGAAAACAGCTTTGTTCCCTCGCCGCCGAAGCGCATGTTGATCTCATCCACGTATTTCATCAATTGCAGCGCCTTGTCCTTGCCGATGTGCTCGTGCAGCGTGCCGCCGAAATTGTTGGTGATGTTGTACTTGCCGTCCGAAAATGCGCCCGCACCGCCAAAGCCGCTCATAATGGAACAGCTTTTGCAGCCGATACAGCGCTTGATCTTGTCGCCGTCGATCGGACAGCGGCGCTTTTCCAGCGGGTGGCCCGCCTCAAAGACTGCGATTTTTAAATCGGGCGCGAGTTTTTGGAGTTCGAATGCGGAAAAAATACCGCCGGGGCCCGCACCGATGATGATCACGTCGTAATGCATGCAAAAAATCTCCTTTTTATCGACATACAGATATATTATAGCAAGTTTTTTGCGAGTTGTCAACAGTAGAAAAAATCATTTTTTTGCCTGCTTTCTCTTGCATTGACGGGAAGAATATGGTATAAATAAATTGTAAAAAAACAACCAAAAAACACAGGAAGAGAGCACCGGTATGGAACTGCAATCAAAAAACAGCTATTACACCCCGTATGAGTACAAAAAAGTACCCGAAAAATGGTTTGCCCGCAATGAGCCCGACTACCGTCAGGTCAAGAATCTTTTGTCGGGCAAAAAGTACGCGATCGTTTCGTACGGCAGTATCGAAGATACGTTTTGCTGTGCGCAGTACAATACGCACGACACCGAAAGCAAGCTGACCGACGGCGTGTTGGCAGAGCGTGCAACGTTTGAGGATCCCGCATGGGCGCGTTTCTCCCGCGGCGTGGCACGCAGTATCGTGTTTGACATCGGCGGCATTGCGTCGATCGGTGAGTTCTCCGTCCGTCTGCTCAAGGAGAATGCGACGGCGGTGAGACTTCCGCACAATATCGCTTTTTCCGTTTCGGAAAACGGCGTGGATTTTGAGACCGTTGTGATGATGGACAATCTGCGTTCCGACCGTGAGTCCGAGGTGGTGATCTCCCGCGCAAAGCTGGAGCCCCGGGTGCGCGCAAGATTTGTCCGCGTGACGTTTTGCTGTCCCGTGCACGTGTACATCGACCAGATCGAGGCGATCGGCAAAAAGGACGTAATGGATGCCAGAGCGGTCGTGCCCGACAAGCTTGAAGAAACGACCTACCCCGACCGTTACTGCGGTGCGGAACAACTCGGCGGTGCCAAAGACGTCGTACTGGCGTATTTCAGCGAGGTCAAGGAAGAAGCACTCGGTGCGGAGCACTTTTTGCCTTACGTCGGCTACCTTAACAAAGAAGGCAAGGCGACGGATACGTTCTTTGACGGATACCTGTTTTTGCCGTTTGTCAGATTTTTGTACGACAGATACAAAAAGCGTCCTTTGGACAAGACCATGTGGCAGCACTACATGGATCTGCAGTTTTTGGAGGGCAAGAACCTTGACGCGCTGGAAGAGGCGTGCGCGCAGGTGCAAAAGGATCTGGGGCTGGAAGAGTTTAAGGTCAAGGTGTTCTTCTCCATTCTGTACCCCGTGGTCGAACAGCGCGCCTTTGGTGAGATCGACGGCAAAATGCGCGATTTTACCGTGCTGGAGGACCGCATTGCGGCGCTCAAATGGCTGATCGACGAGCAGGAGACCCGTTTTAAAGAAAAGAACTACAAGCATCTCGATCTGGTGGGCTACTATTGGTTTACCGAGGAGATCGACTATAACGACACCCAGCTTCTGGAGATGATCCGCTTTACGACCGATCATGTCAGAAGCAAGGGGCTGATCACCACGTGGATTCCGTACTACCTTGCGTCCGGCTACAACGACTGGAGACGTTTGGGCTTTGACATGGCGTGCTACCAGCCCAACTACGCGTTCCGCGAGGATATCCCCGTTCAGCGTCTGTTTGACGCGGCGGAGACGGCAAAACTGCTCGGCATGTGTATCGAGCTGGAGGTCGGCGGAACAAAGCGCTGGAACGTCGGCCACACGCGCAATTACTACGCGGCAGGCGCGGTGACGGGCTACATGAAGGATGCGGCGCACATGTATTACCAGGGCGGTATGCCGGGTGAATACTACAAGGCGTACCATTCCGACGATCCCGAGCTTCACTCCATGTATCACGATACCTACCGCTTTATCAAGGGCACGTATCCCGCAGACGGTTTTGACGAAACCGAAGAACAAAACGCATGAGCTACTCCGTGATCGCGCCGTTGTATGACCGCATCAACGGCGACCAATACGCGCCTTACGCGGCGTTTTTGCGGGAATCGTTTGCAAAATTCTCGCCCATTCCCGTGCGCGAAGTGCTGGACTTGGGCTGCGGAACGGGACGCATTGCCGCGCTTTTGGCGGACGCAGGCTTTGACATGGTCGCGCTGGATATGTCGTACGACATGCTTGCGATTGCGCGCGAGGTCAACGCGGACAAAAATACGCTGTTGCTCTGTCAGGACATGCGCGCGTTTGAGCTGTATGGCACGGTGCAGGCGGCGTATTCGTCGTTTGACTGCTTCAATTATCTTAAGAGCGAGACAGAGCTGAAAAAAGTGTTCCGCTTACTGCACAACTATATCGAGCCAAACGGTTTGTTTATCTTTGACGTCAACACGCGATACCGTTTTGAGCACGTCTATGCGGACAATACGTTTTCGTACGAATTCGAGGACGGATTACTCATCTGGCGCAACGAATACAGAGAGGGCGAATGCACCTTTACGCTCGATTGGTTTGAACTGCAGGAGGACGAAAGCTACCGGAGGTACAGCGAGACGCAGACGGAATATCTGCATGCGCACGAGACGCTGGTTTCGCTTGCGGAAGCGTGCGGCTTTGAGGTGCTGGACGTGTTTGCGGATACCGCGCCGGGCAAGCATGAACCTGCCGAAAAAGCGTACTATATCTTAAAACGAAAAGCATGAAAAAGCAAGATACCGTATTGGGCTTTGCGCTGGTGCGAACCGACCGCAAAACGGTGGGTATTACGGTCAGACCGGGCGGCGAGGTGCAGGTGCGCGCGCCCAAGCGCATGAAATACGCGGACATCGAGCGCGCCGTGCGGATGCACGCCGACTGGTTGCAAAAAGCCGTGACACAGATGCAAAACAAATCGCCCGCACCGAAAACCGACAAAAAATAGCAGGAATTCCTGCGCACGCAGGCGAAAAAACTGCTGCCCGTGTTGGTCGACTACTGGGCAAAGCGGATCGGCGTCACGCCGACGGGGCTCAAGATTACGTCTGCCAAAAAACGCTACGGCTCCTGCTCGGGCAAAAACAGCCTTTGCTTCTCGCTGTTTTTGATGCAATCCCCGATGGACTCGGTCGAGTACGTCGTGGTGCATGAGCTTTGCCACATCCGGCATCACAACCACAGCCGCGATTTTTGGGCAATGGTGGAACAATATTTGCCCGATTATCGGGACAGAAAGAAGAATTTGGTATGAAAAAACCTTTTGAACGTTGGATTGAATACGCCAAGGTCAACTCCATGTCGAGCGACGAAGTCGAAACCTCGCCAACCACACAAATTCAGTTTGACCTTGCAAATATCCTAAAAGACGAATTGATCGCCATGGGCGTGCAGGACGTGGTCTTGCAGGACTCCTGCGTGGTGTACGGCAAAATTCCCGCTACCGCAGGGCAGGAGGACGCGCCCGCAATCGGTTTTATCGCGCATCTGGACACCGTTCCCGACTTTCCGGGACAAGACGTCAAGCCGCTGGTACACGAAAATTACGACGGCAAGGACATCGTACTGCCCAACTGCTCCAGAGTGATCTCGGTGTCGGATTTCCCGCATCTTGCGGACCAAAAGGGCAAGACGGTGATCACCGCCTCGGGCGACACCCTGCTCGGCTCGGATGACAAAGCGGGCATCGCGGAGATTATGTGCCTTTGCGAGCGCTTGCTCACGTCGGACATTCCGCACGGAACGGTCTGCATCGCCTTTACCCCCGACGAGGAGGTCGGCTTGGGCACGTCACGTTTTGACCTCGCGCAGTTCGGCGCGGATTTTGCCTATACGCTGGACGGCGGTCAGGCGGGCGAGGTGGTGTACGAAAACTTCAACGCCGCTTCCGCAAAATTTGTGGTCAACGGCGTCAACGTGCATCCCGGCAGTGCCAAAAACATCATGGTCAACGCGTCCTTGGTCGCGTTGGAGATTGCGGGCATGCTTCCCGCATGCGAGACGCCTGCCCACACAGAGGGCTACGAGGGCTTTTATCATCTGATCGGCATGGAAGGCGGCGTGGATAAGGCGACGCTGGCTTATATCGTGCGTGATCACGACGCGCGCAAGCTGGAGCACCGCATCGAAACCTTGCGCCACATCGAAAAAATCGCCAAAGAGAAATACGGCGAAAACGCCGTTTCGCTGGAGATCCGCATGGGTTACCGCAACATGGCGGAAAAAGTAAAAACGCGCATGGAGATCGTCGACGCAGCGATCCGCGCGACCGAAGCTGTCGGGCTGACGCCCGCGATCCAGCCGATCCGCGGCGGCACGGACGGCGCAAATCTGACCGAAATGGGCTTGCTTTGCCCCAATCTCGGCACGGGCTCTTACGGTTTTCACGGCCCGTACGAGCACTCGATCGCAGAGGATATGGAGCTTTGCGTCGATATCATGCAGGGCATTTTGAGTGAGTTTGTAAAATAAGAAAGGAAGTCATTATGGAAGTGCATTTGTTCCGTGCAGGCGCTTTGGAGCTTGCCATCAAACGAAACGAAAACGGCGTTGCCTTGTCGGGTATTTTTGACCGCAAGATTCTCAAGCCGATTCTCTCCGAATCGGGTGCGCTGTTTATGCTGACGGCAGAGCGTCTGTCCGACGGCGAGACGGTAACCGTAGCGTCCGGCGACGGATTTGCAAATTCTTCGATCACGGTCGCGGGCAAAATCTGTACGGTGATTTGTTCCGATCACAAGGCGCTTCCCGACGTGACCGTGACCTTGCAGTTGTTTGCGGACGAGGCAAACAGCCGCGTCACCTTCCGCACCGCTGTGCAGTCCGAAAACAAGGACTACACGCTGACCGAGTGCGACTACCCGATTTTGTGGTTTGACGTGGGCGACAGCGTCAAATTCCTGTCCCCTTACGGATGCGGCGAGGCGCTGGACTCCGACAGCGAACTGTTTGGATACGGCTACCGTTCCGCGCAGGACTATCCTTCCTACGGCGCATCGTTTCAGTACATGGCGACGTGGAACGAATCGACGGGACGCTGTATGTACTACGGTGTTCACGACCCTGCGCCTGCGGCAAAGAAATTTCATTTTGTGCGTGAAGTAAACGCGCCGAGCATGTATATCAAGGGCTCCCAGCCCCTCGTGGAAATCGACCGCTGCTGCAACAGCCAAACGCTCTACGGCGAGTGCGTCTGGCAGCTTTTGGACGGCGACTGGTACGACGCGACGCTGTTGTACCGCGACTGGACGCGAAAGCATGCCGTCTGGATGCCCGAAACGGACGAACACGGCAGAAAAGACGCGCGCTGGCTTTCGGAGATCGACGCGTGGTTTTTGGTGCACATCTACGGCGAGGACTTTGCCGACGAGATCATCGACGCGGCAAAGGATCTGGGCGCCAACTGCGGCGTGCATCTGTATCTGTGGCACAACAACCCGTTTGACAACGATTATCCGCATTATTTCCCCGAAAAACCCACCGTTCGCAGAGAACTCAAAAAACTGCAGGATGCGGGCATCCGCGTGATTCCGTACATCAACGGCAGACTCTGGGACACGCGTGACAGAGGAACCGAGGACTGGCAGTACACCGAGATCGCGTACCCCAAGGCGTGCAAGGACAGACACGGCAAGCCGTTTAACGAAAGCTATTCCGCCAAGGAGGCAAACGGCGAGCACACGGTGCTTTCCGTCATGTGTCCGTCGAGCGCGCTCTGGCAGGACAAGGTGACCTATATCGTTGATAAATTGCTTGGCGACATCGGCTTTGACGGTGTCTATATGGATCAGATCGCGGCGGCAAAGCCCCAGCTTTGCGCAGACCGCACGCATGGACACCTGCCCGGCGGCGGTACATGGTGGTGCGAAAGCTACTATAACCTGATCGACCACGTATCGAGATTGCAGTCTCCCGCAGTGCTTGCGACCGAATGTACGGGCGAAATGTTTATGAAACACATTCAGCTCTACCTGTCTTGGCTGTGGGTCAAAAATCAGCAGGTCCCCGCGTTCCCCGTGCTGTACTCCGACAAGGTCATTACCTTTGGCATCAGTTACAACAGCTTCTCCAAGGAAGACCGCGACGGCATGTGCATCTTCTACGCGCAGTCGCTGTTGTTTGGCGAGCAAATGGGCTGGCTTGCGCCCAATAAATACCGCGAGATGCCCGAAAAAGAGTTCTACAAAAAATTGGTGCATTGCCGCGCAGAGCTGCGCCCGTTCTTCTCGGGAACGATGCTCCGTCCGCCGAAGCTAACCGACGACGCGCCCCGCCTGCGTTGCGAAAACACACCGCACGCGTATTTCAAGACCGTCGATTACCCCGCGGTGCAGGGTGCTTTGTGGCAGGACAACGCAAGCGGCAAAAAACTGCTTATGCTGATCAACGCGCAGAGCGTCGATGCACACACCGAGCTGGAAACGGAGTTCCCCGACGGCACGTATACGATGCACGGAGACATGAGTGGCAAGCTGATCGTTGCGGACGGCAAGGCAAGTCTGACGATCCCTGCGACGGGCATTGTTTGGGTCGTGACAAAATGAAACAGACCACACTTTGCTATCTTGAACGCGGTGACTCGTATCTGATGCTGCACCGCGTCAAAAAAGAGCACGACGTCAACAAGGATAAGTGGATCGGCGTCGGCGGCAGATTTGAGGACAAGGAAAGTCCGATCGACTGCATGCAACGCGAAATCAAGGAAGAAACGGGCTTTTGCGTCAAAGCATTCCGCTACCGCGGCATCGTGACCTTTGTGTCCGATGTGTG
>JAFQII010000195.1 GCA_017397605.1 Clostridia bacterium | reverse complement strand
TCACGGACTGGGACGGCACGCAGACCGTCTGCGACGAGGGCGATCTGGAATGGATCAAAAAAGAAGACCTGTTCCGCCTCCCGATGTGGGAAGGGGACAAGATCTTCCTGCAATTGTTGTTTGACGATGCACCGTTTTTCTCACTCAAGCTGGTGTATCGGGGTGACACACTGGTGTCGCATCAATTGGATATGTAAAAGTTTGCACGGCTTATGAGCCGTGCAAACTTTTTTTACATCCAAAGCTGATCGGTGATTTCGACCAGTCCAAAGTCGCCGGTGTTCATGTTGCAACGAAACGCGTAGTAACGCATTTTTCCGTCGTCGCCGCGGAACGCGATGCCGCGGTTGATGTGAACATCCTTGATATAGGTTGCCACGGTGTAGGTGTCTCCTGCACCAAAGGAGAGGTTATACTGATCTTCGACAAAGCCGCGATAATCCAAATCGTCGGCGTCATCCAGCTTGATGAACGAAAATTCCGTAACGGGGCGATCAAAGGTCAGCGTGAGCGTGTGTACGATTTCGCCCATGCCGTAGTTGTCGATCTCTTCTTGGTCATAGAAATTAACCTCTGCACCGTCGGCTGCATTTTCTACCCGAACGGGAGAGACAAAGCCCGATTCGTCCTTGGGCAAGAAGGCGGTAAAGGTTTTTTGCCCGATCAGATCGTAGATTTCGTCGATCGAGAGCGTGTAGGTCCAATTCTCGTACATGTCGATGTCGATGTCGTAGTCATAGACACGGAACGAAACGGATTGTTCGCCGACCGCAAAGGATTCGATCATCAGCTCGCGCTTGCCTTCATCGTAGGCGTCAATCAGCATGCGGTACTCGTGCGTCTCCGTGTCGTACACATAGATATCGCCGCCGCGTGTGATCGTACCCATATCATACTGCGAAACAAAGAGAAAATACCGATTGTCCAGCCATGCCATAAAGGACGGCGTGTAATTTGCGCCGAGGTCGTCCATGCTTTGGATCATAAAACTGCCGTCTGCGATGTTGTATACATCGACCGTTGCGTTATACTCCCACTCATAATCGTTCCAGATGATCTTGTTCTTGTCGGGAGAAACGCAGACATAGGAGATCCACGGTTTCTCGCAGATGTCCGTGCGGGTTCCGTCGTCATGCAAAATAAACAGCTTTTCGGCAAAGCTCTGTGTGTGCTGTACGTGATACAGCGTGCCGTTGTTGAGCTCGTACCGCGCGAGCACCGTTTCGGTTGTTTGCAAAAACTCCAGTCGGTCCGTAACATCCGAAAGGGTGATGGCTCCGTCGTACTCGCTTTCAAAAACGGCATACATGCGTCCGTCGATATAAATGCCGTAGGTGTCTGCCGCGCTTGCGGGGTAAATGCGCAGATACAGAGGACGCTCGACCGAAAGCTCGCCGGGCTCGTAGCGGAACGCCTCCTTGGCGTAGACCATTTTGTTGTTTTGAACGATGGCAGTCAGCTTGTAGATGCGTGCGTCTCTGACCGTTTGGTTAAATTCCACGACCAGATTGTAGGCGAGCGACGGGTTGTCTTCAAAGAACGCAAAGCCGTCCTTACTGCCTGCGATTTCCGCATCGGTTGCGCGGCGGATCGTCATGGAAAGCGGAACCTGGATCCGATTGTCAATGCTTTGGAGGTACAAACCGCCTTCCTTGTTGTCATAGCAGATCGCGTAGTATTTCATCTCGCCGTCTTTGCCCAAATAGCCGATGCCGCGGGTGGGGATCGTTTCGCTGATCTGCGTTTCCAGCATGGAGGTTTGGTCGCTTGTGAGCGTTTGGCCCGCAAAAAAGATTTTGCCGATGGAATAGAATTCGAGCGAGGACATGTTCAGCTCAAAAAAGCAGTAGTTGGTGACTGTTTCGGTCGCGGTGATTGCAACCGTTTCGTGTGCGTTGCCTTTTTCGATATAATACAGGTAGCTGTCGTCGTGCAGGCTGTCCGCAATCTGCTCTTCCGTAGCGTAAGAAGCCGAAAGCACGGAGTCCTCGGACGGAGTTTGTGCCTGAGCCATCAGCAAGACCAACTTGACACCGTCCGTTCCTCCGTCGGCTTCAAGTCCGTAACACCACACCGTTCCGTCCTCGTCCACAAAACGGATACCGCGTGAGCCGAGGGCGATCGATTTGTCGGTTGTAAAATACAACGGCATCGAGCGGGTAAGACGCTCGGCGGTATACAGTTCTTTTGTGATCTCGATCTGATTCCACCAGACACCCGACGAGGGTCTGGATGTGTAGGCAAAGATCGTGACGTCCTTGACAGGGCGCGAAGCGGAGATCATCAGCTCCAGGTCGTGGCTTTGTGTGTGCTCGTCGCGGTATTCCGCATAGCGCTCCGTTTCCTCTTTTTGTTCGGAAGAGACGACCGAAACAGACAGCGCAAGCTGTGTGTTGGTGATGTCTTCGAGCGTATACTCGCCGTTGGGATAGCTTTGCACGATTTGGTAGAAATACTTTTTGTTATCCTCGCCGACAAAGGTGACGGCGCGGGTAGCGGACGAAGACCAGACGGACATCGAAAAGACCTCGTGATCGCCTGCACCGAAATTGTAGACCGTGTGCGCTTCCTCCAGCTCGTTCCAAACGTTGTTTTTGATGCGCAGTACGGCAAACTCTTTGACGGGACGTGCAAAGTCAAAGCGGAGGTTGCAGTTAAAGGTTTGGTCAAATACCACGCCTTGCTCATCCGTCGCGCTGATCTTGATCGGGATTTCGTACGCGGGCGTGATTTCCGTGCCGTCGGTCAATTCGTAGGAAAGTCCCAAAAAGCCTTGGCGTACGTCGATTTCCTTGCTCGGCAAAACGACTTTTTGGATATCAAATGCCGAACGGTACAGATAGCGAAACAGCTCCGGTTGGAGTGAAATGCGTTCTGCTTCGGGCAGTCGCTCCAAAAATGCGGCGGCGTCGCGGTAGCAATCCCCTGCGGAATACGCGCCGACGGATGCAAGAATTCTCGAGAGGACCTCACATTCCTCTGTGCTGACTTTTGTCTCTAATTTGCGGTACGCAAAGCCGTATTCCGAGTCCTGCTGCGCGTGTACGGAATAAAAAGCCGCAAACGTTTTGAGCTCACGCGAGTTCTCGGAGGTATTGGCTTTGATGGTGTTTGCGATCGCGTCGTACTGTTCTGCCGTCAGATGGGTGGGGACGTTGGGCTCTTTGAGGAGTGACAACACACTCAGATCGACCTCAACAACCTTGTCTCCGTCGGGAGATTTTGGCGGAATGACGAGATCAAACGGTTCGGCGTGATCAAAGTTGGTTTGGATGTCGGTGATGGCACAAGTTCCGTCACCGTTGGAGGTAAACGTAAACAGGTACGGCACATCGCCAAAACCGACAATACGGTTGGGATTTTCCTTGGACGGATCCTCGGAAACGGCGTTCGCCGCGCAGGCGACCAGAACGACCGCACACAGCAAAAGGGCGATCGCAGACACCCAAAAACGCGGTTTTTTCCAGTACAGCGCATGCTTGATGCGCGTTTTTGCGCCCGCACCCTCCGAAAAAGAGATCGGCGCGGGGGTAGGATAGCGACGGTCAGTCGCAAAATCAAGCAGGGTCTTGGAATATTTCTTTTTCATGTTTTCGTCTCCGAACTGCTTTAAGACCCGTTCGTCGCAGGACAACTCCATGTCAAGGCTCATGCGGTTAAACGCCAGCCAGCACAACGGATTGAACCAGTGCACGCACAGG
>JAFQII010000194.1 GCA_017397605.1 Clostridia bacterium | reverse complement strand
CGACGGACGTAAAAGTTCTGATAGGTGCGGAGGTCTATTACGCAAACTTTTTGCTAGGTGTCTAAGAGGAAGCCGCGGCAGTGACGGATTACATCATCATTCAGCACGAACACTTACACATGAAAGGCTTTGTCATTCCCGACGGGTACAACCATGCCGAGGTCGCAAAGTTTTTGCTGGATAGCTTTGAGTCGCTCTGCGTGCATCCCAAGCGCGATTTGTTTGTGGGGCTTTGTCATCCGCTTGTTCCCTGCTGTCATCCGTGGGAGTACAAAAACGAGGTCTACCGCCACATTACCGACGCGCAGATTCACGACGCACTCTGCGCCGCAAAGAAAGCGGGCATCTGGCTGGAGCTGAACGTGAGCGAGTTTGCAGGCGTTCCCGAAAACGAGTGGCACAACTACGAGTACGCGCGGTTCTTCCATGCCGCAAAAGAAAACGGCAACCTGCTGTACCGCGGCAGTGACGCACACGGACACGCGGCGTACGAAAACTACCTTGGCATCGCCGACCGCATTGATGCCTTTTTGGGGCTTTGCGACGACGATTTTGCAGCCGTCGAGCAAATGGCGCTTGCGATCAAAAGAAAATAAAAGAACGCCAAAAGGGTGCTTTCGTTGAAAAGAAAGTACCCTTTTAGAATCCCCAAAGAAACCGATTCAGAAAGTCTGTATATGCTTTTTCCAAAAACGACAGTTTTTGGCAATAGATTTTCTTTGGAGATTGCTTTGAACCTTTCTTCTAAAAAGAAAGGCTCTTAACCGCATCCTCAATGTTCTTCCTATGCGCCCCAAAGGTCCTCGGTGCTCATCGAGCCAAACACCGCCAAGGAAAAACGCTTGATCGCTTTTTTGCGATCGCGGTAAATCTGCGAGCGCTCCTTGAAATGCCGCTCGCACAGTTTTTCGGCGCAATATTTTTCGCCGCTGACGAAAAACGTCTCCAGCAGATCCTGCTGATAAGGCGAGAGAATGGAATAGCCGCGCTCGATCTGTTCCATTTGTTCGTGCATCACGCGGTAGCGGGCGCGAAAATCATCCAAACGCGCGAGGATGGCGAGCCGTCTGTCCTCCTCCGCGTTGGTGCGACCGCCTCCCGAACGGATGCTGTCATACGAGGTTGTGCGGCACGAGGTCAATTCCTCTTCCAAAAATTCGATCTGCTCCTGCAACGAATCCAATGCCGCCCCGATCATCCGCTTGCGTCTGAGCAAACGGACGGATGCCATGAGATAATCCACCATTTTAATCCTTTCATCTAAAAAAATAGCTACACATCTTATCGCCTTGACGGATGGAGCGTAACCGCCGCGGCGTCCTTCTTTTTCACAAACAGAACGTTTGTTCGTTTGCTTGTTTTTGAGTATACCATATTTTTTTGCATTTGTCAAGGGGTACGCATTTTTGCGAAAAAAACGGCGCATTCTCTTGCTTTTCGGGCTTTTGTGTGCTATACTTGAACCGATCACACAGACGGAGGAAGTTTGTTATGCTTTTGTTTTACGTTCGCCACGGCGACCCGATCTATAATCCCGACTCGCTGACCCCCTTGGGCCTCAAGCAAGCCGACGCACTCTCCAAGCGTCTCGGCAGATACGGCATCGACAAGATCTTTGCGTCGAGCTCCAACCGTGCTGTTTTGACGGCTACACCGACCGCAGAGCTGTTGGGCAAGGAAATCGTCAAAATGGATTGGTGCCATGAGGGCAGAGCGTGGGAGCACTACGCGTTCCCCAACGGGCAGGGCGGTCATTGCTGGCCCGCGGCACGCACGGAGATCAAGCAGTTGTTTACCAAACCCGAGGTGCAGGCATTGGGCGACAAATGGTACGAGCACCCCGATATCGCGTCTCAGCATGACTACAAAACGCATATCGCCACCGTCGACGGTCAGGTCGACGAATGGATGCAGTCGCTCGGCTACGAGCACGACCGCGTCAACAAGCTTTACCGTGCGGTTGCACCGACCGAAGAGCGCGTCGCGCTGTTTGCGCACTACGGCTTTGGCATGGGCTTTTTGAGCAGTCTGTTGGATATCCCCTATCCGACGGTCTGCACACGATTTAACCTCTCGACCAGCGGCATGACGGTCATTCGTTTCCATAACAGCAACGGCATCGTGATTCCCGAGGTGCTTTGCTGGTCCAACGACTCGCATGTCTACGCCGAAGGCCTGCCCACCCGATACAACAACGAGTACAGCTTCTAAACCCGCAAAAAAGGAGTAACGCACATGCAAAAACGCAATATATGGCTGATCGGCTTGCTGTGCGTTCTGCTCGCCGGATGCGCCCCCATACACGAGGAGTCCTCTGCCGCCGAAGTCACTTCCGCGCCTGCAGAGTCCTCCGAGGAAGAAAGCCTGCCCGAAAAAGAAGCGCTTGCGCTGTTATACGATTATTACATCACCGCCGAGGGCGGGTCGGACGGCTTTACATACCGATATACCTACTGCATCGACGAGGAAGGCAAGGTTTTTAACGCCGAGGCATGCATCACGTTCCCGGACACTGACAGCGCGGAGGCGGAATACAAAAAGCTGTTGCTGGCAGGTTACCCCAATCTCGTCTTGCAGGAAAACGCGCTTTCGTTTGCGTTCCCGCGCAGGGATTGCCCGTATTTCGGCGTATCCTACACGGCACTGCCGTATCTGCTG
>JAFQII010000193.1 GCA_017397605.1 Clostridia bacterium | reverse complement strand
TATCGTCAAACAGATAGTACAGCGCATCCGCCGCAAAATCACCTGTGTTGGTCTCTTCGCTGCGGACAAGACGGTTGCCGTCGCTGTCGTAGTTGTCAAACACAACCTTTGCGCTGCCGATCGTTTGCCCCAGTTGTTCGTCGATCTGTCCCATCCACGCATTTTTGAGATCGGCGGTTGTTTGGTCGCTGATCGGTTCCGTTCCCTGATAAAGCTCTGATTTCAGCTGATATCCCGTGACCGTCTCGCCGTCCTCGCCGAGGATTTCCTCACACTCGATAAAATCCGAGGTGATCTCGCCGCTCCCCGCATCGATGATCATCATGCCGATGCGGTTAAAATACTCGCCCGTTTGCGTCAGGAGCACGTCGTTGCCGTCCTTGTCCTTGACAGCCTCTCCTTTTATCACGGTGTGGGAGTGCCCGTCAATAAATGCGTCCAGTCCCGAAACACCTGCAATCGTTTCTTTGCTTGTCCAGGGGGCGGAAGAAGGATCGACGCCCAGGTGTCCGAGTGCAATGACCTGTGTTGCGCCGTCCGCTTTTGCCAGGTCGACTGCCGTTTGCACGTCCTGCCGTAAAGCAGAGCCGTCGTCTCCGCCCGCAATACCGTAGATGAAGTTGCCGTTTTTGTCCTGAAAATACGCGGGCGTGGATTTGCTGAAGGTCTCGGGCGTGGTGATGCCGACAAACGCGATTTTCTGCTCGCCGCAGTCAAACAGCACGTAACTGTCCAGCACGTTTTCACCGCGCACGCCGTCGGACTCGCGGTAGAAGTTTGCAGAGACGTAGGGATATTCTGCAAGCTCTAAGATGTTCATACATCCGCTCATATTGTAGTCAAACTCATGGTTGCCGAGCGTTGCGACGTCGTATCCCGCGGCGTTCATCAGCGCGATGATCGTTTCGCCCTTGTCCATCGAGCCGTAAGCCGTGCCTTGAATGTGGTCTCCCGCATCCGCCAAAAGGACATGCTTGTACTGCGTTTGCAGTTCTTGCTTGACCGCCGCGATCACGTCGTAGCTCAAGGGCCCATCGATATAGGTATGTACGTCGTTGGTGTAGAGAATGACGATGTCATCGGACAGCGTTTCTTCGTCTGCCGCGACCGGAACTGCAAGCATGGCCAACAACAAAACGGTCAGTAAAAGGGATAAAAAACGTCTCATAAATACCTCTTTTGTGTTTCCAAACGGATGTTGATGCCGCTTTAGTCCTTATTACCGATGTTGAGATAGGGTGCCAGGGACTGTGCGGTCTGAATGATGGGCATGGTTTGGATGTAGACCTTGCCGGGACCCGTGACGCGGGTGTGGAACCAGCCTTCACCGCCAAAGAACATGTTTTTTGCGCCTTGAACCGTTTGCACATCCATGCTGCAGCTTTCGCTCATAGCGGCAAGATAGCCCGTGTCGAGAACCATGCTTTCGCCCGCGGCAAGCTCGTATTCCTTGCAGTAACCGTCGATCTCCAAAAAGACCACGCCGTTGCCGGTGATTTTTTGCATGATAAAGCCTTCACCGCCGAAAAACGCCTTGCCGAGCTTGCGCTGAAAATAGACCGACAGCTCGAGCCCTTTTTCCATTGCCAAAAAGCCGCGTTTTTGCACGATGATGCCGTTGCCGGGCGTCACCTCAAAAGGAAGGATCGAGCCGGGAAAGCTCGACGCAAACGCGATCAGGCCCTCACCGCCGACGGGGGTGTATTCGTTCATAAAGATGGATTCGCCCGCAAACATTCTGCCGATTGCTTTTTTCAAGCCGCCGCCCATGTTGGTCTCCATTCTCATATTGGGGCTCATCCAGCTCATCGCACCGCGCTCGGTGCAGATGGTTTGTCCTGCTTCGGGGTGGCAAATGACGACGGGCAGGTTTCCGCCTTCGATGGTATAACGGATCATGGTGGGTATCCTTTCTTGTGTATGATAAAATATATATTATTCCACGGTAATTTTGCGTACCAAAATGGATTTTGCACGCTTGCCGTCGGGGGTATGCAGGGTAAAGTCGCTGTACGCGATCACCGCCGTGTTTGCGCCGGTCACGGCAAGCCCCGTGTTACAGCAGGTGTACTCGTAGTATTTGGCGTAGAAATCCTCTTTCGGTACCTCTACGGCAAAAACGGGGTCTGACCATTCCGCCGCGCTTTCGTCCTCGGACACGCGCAGATACACGCCGGGGCGTCCCGACGCCATCAAAACCGTGCCGTCTGCCAGCGAGCGCGTGACGGGACACACGCCGTAATCATAAAAATAGTTGGGCGTTTCCCACGTTTTGCAACCGTCGTAAGAGTGCGTGATCATCATGATCGGCGCGGGGTGCGCATCGTCACCGATGGCAAAAGGGGACAGCGAGCCCGAACGCAACAGCGCCACGCAGGAGCCGTCGCGCAAAAATTCCAACGAACACTCCATAAAACCTTCCACGTCGATCGCGGTGGGCGGGTTAAACTCTTCTTTGTACAGAATATGGCTGACGTATTCCCACGTGTGCCCCATGTCCGTCGAGCGCAACAGCGCGGTGCAGCGGCGGAGTGATTGCAGATTGCCGTCACTGTCCACGGCAGGCGCGTCCATCGGCATCCAGAGCGTGCCGTCGGAGTCGACCTTCATACAGAGACTGGGATGCGGGAACACGCGGATCAAAAAGCCGTCGTGATGCAAAACCACGGGCATATTGTCCCAAATGACGGGGCACGTTTCCTCAATGACCTCGTCCGTGCCCGCTTTGATGCGGTAAGCTTTGAATTCCTTGGCAACGCGGTCGCCGAGAAACGGCTTTAATTCATTTACCGTATAAACGGACATGCCCGCGGTCAACAGCCTGCGTCCCTCGGGCAGGGGCGGCAGCTCGGGCAAGGTTTCCTTGCGCAATACCGCGTGCTCGCAAAAACAGAAGATGTCGCCGTTTGGCAAACGTGTGCCTGCGCGTAACCATTCGTCCTGCGCATGCTGACAGCACTCCCAGCTTTCGCCGCCGTCTGTGGATTTGTAGACGGGGTTCTTTTCTTCTTCCCCAAAGGTCAGCCAGTTGTCGCGGCGCGCGTTGAACCGAACGTAAAGCGTCCCATCCGCACCGCATCGGATCGTCGGGTCTTGGTATCCGCCAAACAAAATCGGCTCTTCGGTGTTCTGCGCCACAATCACAGGCGCGCCCAGCCTGATCGTTTTCATGTCAGCAAACTCCTTTTAAAACAAAGCTTTCCCGTTTGCAGTATATCACGACTGTATGTAATTTGCAAGTAGGGAGCAAAAAGATATTTTCGGCAGTTTTGCGTATGAATTCGAACTCTTACGGTTTTTAGTGATATTCCGTCTTCGACGGAGTGATATATTTTGCTTGCGCAAAATGTGATATTGAAACCGTCGGTTTCAGTGATATTATATTCGCCCTAACGCCCGCAGGCATATCACTTGCGAAGCAAATATCACGCGCCGAAGGTGCATATCACTCGCCGTTAGGCGAATATAACTGAAAACGACAAGTTCCTGTCGAACTTGTCGTTTTCTGGTACGGGTGACAGGGGTTGAACCTGCACGGTCGCCCACTGGATCCTAAATCCAGCGCGTCTGCCAATTCCGCCACACCCGCATGCTGTTGCTCATTCTACCACACCTTTTGCAAAAAGTCAACCGACAAACGGAATTTGTACACAAAATTCCCCTTGTTTCTTTGATGAAAGTATGCTATACTACATGCAAAGATGATCTTTGCTATCGAAACACGCAGGAGTATTTTTTTACATGAAACAAAGCAAACACATTTCCGTCATCGGGTGCGGACGTTGGGGGTCTTTGATCGCGTGGTATCTGGATCGTATGGGGCACGAGGTGATGCTGTACGGCAGATCGGGCTCACGCGACATGATGCGTTTTCGCGCAGAGCGCAAGAACGACTACATCACCTTGCCGGAGTCGATCCGTCTGACCGATTCGCTTGCGGATGCGCTGACCGCGGAGATCACCGTGATCTCGGTCGGCAGTCAGCAGCTGCGCGGACTGATGCAGGAAATGCAAGCCTATCCGCAGACCGACCGCATTTTTGTGTTGTGTATG
>JAFQII010000192.1 GCA_017397605.1 Clostridia bacterium | reverse complement strand
ATACGCTGTCAGACAGTCTTCTGTGATCACCGTGCTGATTGCGATTTCCTCTCCGTCGCGCAGGACGGTCGTGGTGACGGTGTCGCCCACACGTACATTTAGCATCGCGTCGATGAGGTGGTGCTGACGGGTAACCGCTTTGACCTTGTCCCCAACGGCGATCGACAAAACGATGTCGCCTGCCTGCAAATTGCCCTCTGCCAAACCGCCCGAAACGACCTCGTGAATGTAAACTTCTTCGATCCGCTCAAACCGTCCCGTTTCACTGTCAAACGCGGTCGAAAGCGCGCTCACACCCACGGTGACACCCATGATGCCGCGCATGACGGTTACGCAGTCGGTTTCAAAGCAATAGTCGATGATATTGTCCGCAATCGCGCACGCCACGTTGGACGGAATGGCGTAGCCGATGTTTTCGACATCCGATGCGGAGATTTTTGCATTGACAATGCCGATCAACTTGCCCTCCGCGTCAAACAGACCGCCGCCCGAGTTGCCCGAGTTGACCGCTGTGTCAATGCGGATGACGCGCAGCTCCACCTCCCCCGAGTAGTCGCTGGCGGTCATTGTAATGTATTCCGAGTCCACGCTGACGATGCCCGTTGTGACGGAAATTCCGCTCGCCTCGGGGTTGCCGATCGCAATGGCGGTTTCGCCCGGTGTCAGCAGATCGGAGTCTGCGATGTTTGCCGCCGCGGCACTTCCGCTTGCATAGGCGTTTTTGAGCAGATCGCTGTTTTCGACATACAATACGGCGATGTCATAGCTTGCCGAACCGCCGACAAAGGTCGCGGGAATGGCGTAAGCATCGCTTTCCATGCCGTACAAAAACAAGTAGATTTCATCGCAGATGCCGCCTTTTTGAAAATAGCTTCCGCTCATGTAGACGACATGGTAATTGGTAATGACAAACGCCGAGCCTGTTTCTCCGTCAAGCCTCAAAATGACGCCCGAACCTGCACCCGATGCGTTGCGTGAGGATGCGTAGACGCTGACGATACTGCGCAAACCCGACGCTGCCGCGTAGGCGATGTCGGAGGAACTGCCCGAAATCGTGATGTTGTTGACAGTTTGGTTGACGGTGTCGGAGGCGGATTCCTCTTGCGATACGGTATCGGTTTCCGAAACGGTGCTTGTGCTTGCTTCGGTGCTTTGCACGCTTTCGGTTGCCGTTCTGTCCGTGTACATCAAAAGCGACGTGCACGATGACAGCGCAAGCGTGACCGCCAGCAATACGGTGATGAGGGAAACTGTTTTTTTCATGCTTGCTCCTCCTTGTTCAACAGCTTCGCGCAGGCGCGCTTGTTTTTGCCCGAAATTTTGGTCAGCTCGTAGCGCTCGTCGCACATGGAGGCAACCTCGGGGGAGTGGCTGACGAGAATGACGCACTTGCCGTTTTCGGCAAGGCTCTTGAAAATCTGCATGATCTCCTTTTGCGTGTCACCGTCAAGGTTGCCCGTAGGCTCGTCCGCCAGAATGATCTCGGGATCGTAGGAGAGTGCGCGCGCGATCGCCACGCGTTGCTGTTGACCGCCCGAAAGGTGCAGGATGCGGCGGTTTGCCTCGTCCTCATCCAAGCCGACACTGTCAAGCAGTTCGAGGGCTTTTTTCTTTTTGTCCTTGATTTTTGCGCGGGCGATGTCCATAGAGAGCACGACGTTCTCGGCGGCGGTCAGCTGTGTCAAAAGGTTAAAGCTCTGAAAAATGACACCGATGTAACGCGAGCGGAAGACATAGCGGTCGATGCCGCGGATGTCCTTGCCGTCATACAGGATATTTCCGCTGTTCGGCACGGAAAGCCCCGACAAAAGCGACAGAAGCGTCGTTTTGCCCGCACCCGATCTGCCGATGATGCAGTACATTTTGCCTTTTTCGAATTCGTAGGAGAGGTCCCTGAGCACGGGGGTGTTCCCGTAGGAAAAGCAGATATTCTGCAGTGATAAAACAGACATGTGTGTTTCCTCCTGTCAGTCTCGGTTGGCGAGGATTTTTTGCGGATCGTAGCGCATGACAAACAGCACGGAGACCGCGCTTGCGACAAGCGTCAAAAGCAAGCCGATGCCGAGCATCTGCAGTAAGACCGTCAGGTTCATGGCGGAATCGATCTCGGTGATGTAATTTGCCGCACCGCCGACCATTTCTTCAAACGGATTGTCAAAATTCATGTCATCGGGCATTTCCATACCGCCCATGCCGCCAAAGCCGCCCATGCCGCCGAAATCTCCCGGTCTGCCGAAATTCTGTTCCATTTGCGATTGTTGGTTGTTGCCGCTTTCGATCTGGTTTTCCAGCAGGACGTTGGTTACGGGTACGGAGCATACTGCACCGATGCAGGCACCCAGCACGATTGCGATCATCGTGACGATCAGCGTCTCGCACAAGAACTGTGTTGCGACCTTGTGCTTTTTCATACCCATTGCGGTCAGCACGCCGATCTCGTATTTGCGCTCGCGGACGTTAAAGATGTTGAGCACGACCAGCACGACCGCGCCGATTGCCAGAATGACCAGCAAGAACCAGCCTGCCATGTCTCCAAGCGTTTCCAACGGGGTGAGGCTGTTTTCAAAAGCCGTCAGGTCCGTCGAGGAAACGGTGTAGTCATCCGCAAGGCCCAGCGTGCGTACCTCGGTTTCAAAGGTGTAGTAGTCCTCGGTGTCCGCAAACACGTAGGTGGCGGACAGCGTTCCCGTCACGGCGGTCTCGTACGTTCTGCCCGTGTCCTCGTCGGTGACGGTCTCGGAGACGGAATCGGACGCGTCGAGCATGCCCTGCAGTGCCGCCGCGCTCATGTAAATGCGGTTGGCGGGATCGTTTCCGCCCCCGAACATCGACATGGCAAAATCGTTGTTGGTGCTGTCGGTGTAGATGCCGACCACGGTAAGCGTGTAGGTTTCTTCCTCTGCGGACGGGTTGGACAGCGTCACGGTCGAGCCGACGGAAAGACCGTTGTAGGTCGCCAGCTCCTCGGAAATGATGCAGTCATATGCTTCGGTGCCTTCTTCAAACACGGAGCCGTCCGTGATCGATGCCGTTCCGTTTGCAAAATCCGTCATGGCGCTGTCGGAGCTGTAGCCGACCAGCGTAAAATCTCCCGAGGACGAGCCGCCGAACATGTTTCCCATGCCGCCCATTCCGCCGAACATACCGCCAAAGCCGCTGTCTTGCGAATCGGTTTCGGTCGTGACGGGCGCAAAGCTCTCCGTGCCGTTAAAATAAGCGGTCTGCGTGTAATAAAAATTCTGCACGGTGCTTGCTTCTGCGTAGACGAGGTATTCGTCAAGCGTCAGCGACGAGGCATTGCCCATCAGCTCGGAAAACTGATCGCGGTCAAAACTGCCGCCTTGCTCGGGGCGCCGCATATTTCCCATCATGGAGCTGCGGTCAAAGGAAATGGTTGCGGTGACGGACATGCTTGCCAGCGTATCCTCCCTTGCGCTCACCGACGCCTGCCGTATCGAAAGTCCGATGCATGCCGAAACGGCGATCACCAACGCGATGATACCGATGAGAATGCTTCTCCCTTTTGCACGGCTGATATGGCGGAGCGCATTTTTGAAGATGTACATGTGTTTCTCCCTCTTGCGTTTTGTCTGAACGTTGTTATACAACCGCAAGTTTTGGCATAGTTAAAAAGCAAAAAAAGTTTAAAAAGGTGCACTTGTTTGTTCATAGTTAAGCGTTTGCAAGCAAAAAAGAGGCTTTTCTTTCTTTACAAAACAAATGACACTT
>JAFQII010000191.1 GCA_017397605.1 Clostridia bacterium | reverse complement strand
GCACGGGGCTGACGGAGTTTGCCAAGAAGTTTCCCGACAGATTTTTTGACGTCGGCATTGCGGAAGAACACGCCGTAACGTTTGCCTGCGGTTTGGCGGCAAAGGGTGCCAAGCCCGTGTTTGCGGTGTACTCGACGTTTGCACAGCGTGCGTACGACCAGATTCTGCACGACGCAGCATTGCAAAACCTTCCGATCACGCTGGCGCTCGACAGAGCGGGCTTAGTCGGTGCGGACGGCGCGACGCATCACGGCATTTTTGACGTGGCGTTTTTGAACCAGATTCCCGCAGTGTCGGTCTACGCGCCCAAAACATATGATGAACTGCGCGCTTGCTTGCGCGAGGCGGTTTCGCTCCCCTCTCCCGCCGCGGTGCGTTATCCGCGCGGAAAAGAAGAGGCATATGACAAAAACGTGCTCGCAAAGAACGCCGACATGGAAATCAGCGCGTTCGGAAACGAGCCGCGTGCTGTGATCTATACCTACGGACGCATGGGCAAGCAGGCTTGCAAGGCTGCCGCATTGCTGCAGGAACGCGGCATCGGCGTGCGCGTGGTGCGTCTGATCCGCATCAAGCCGTTTGACGCAGTATTACTCGCGCGTCTTGCCGAGGGCGCGGACGCGGTTTATGTATTGGAAGAAGGCATCCGCGAGGGTGGTTTCGGTGAGGTGTTGCTTGCACGCTTTGCGGAGATTGGCGTCGATGCCGTTTGCCGCATCCGTGCGATCGAGGGCGTGTTCCCCGCGCACGGCGATACGTCGGAGCTGTACCGCGAGCTCGGTTTTTTGCCCGAGCAGGCCGCACATGAGATCGAGGGAATGATCCATGGCAACGAGAATTGACGTTTATCTTGCCGAGCACGGCTACTGCAAAAGCCGCAGTCAGGCGGCGAGCGCTATTGCGGAAGGCCGTGTGCTGATCGGCGGTGTTCCCGTCAGCAAGGCTTCTGTGCCGGTAGAGGACGGTGCGGCAATCGAAGTGATCCAAAAGGACACGCGCTTTGTGTCGCGCGCAGGCTACAAGCTGGACGCCGCATTGACGGCGTTTGGCATTGATGTTTGCAATGCGACCGCAGTCGACCTCGGCGCTTCCACGGGCGGTTTTACGGACTGTCTGTTACAGCGCGGTGCGTCGTTTGTTTACGCAGTGGACGTCGGCTCGGGTCAGCTGGACGAAAGCTTGCTCGCCGATGCGCGCGTCAAGAATATGGAAAACACCAACGCGCGGTATCTGACGCGCGACGCATTTGACAAAAGCATCGGCATCGTCGTGACAGACGTGTCGTTTATTTCCCAGCGTTTGCTGTATCCTGCGGTGGCGGATATTCTGCCTGTAGGAGGCGTCTTTGTCAGCCTGATCAAGCCGCAGTTTGAGGTCGGCAGGAGCAAGGTCGGCAAGGGCGGTATCGTCAAGGATCCGACGGGCAAACTGTTTCGCGGCGTGCTGGCGGAGCTGACCGCCGAAGGAAAGCGCCACGGGCTGATTCTGCAAAAGCACATCGACTCCCCCATCAAGGGCGGAGACGGCAACCGCGAGTACCTGGCACTCTGGACAAAGGAATGATAGACATGCACAATTTATTGCTGTATCCCAATCAAAGCAGACCTGTCCGCCGCGAGGATTTTGCGACGGTTGCGGGCACACTTGCGCACTTGGGGTACGCGTTGTTCACCTGCGACGGCACGTTTGCAGACAGCGCAGTAAGATACCTTCCCGCAGAAGAAGCGTTTTCGTTCTGCGATGCGGCGGTCGTTCTGGGAGGCGACGGCACGATGCTTGCCGCGGCGCGTTATGCGCGCAAGACGGGCATTCCGCTGTTGGGCATCAATTTCGGAACGCTGGGATATATGAGCGAACTGGAGATTTCGGAGTGCGAGCTGCTCGCCGATCTGCCAAACGCCCGCATCGAAACCCGCATGATGCTGGACGTCACTGCCGAAGGCGACGGTATCACTGCCGAAACGCACACCGCGCTCAACGAAGCGGCGATCTGCCGTGCCAAGCCCGGTACGTTGGTCACGCTGTCGCTGTACTGTGACGGAAGCAAAGTATCCTCTTACCGTGCAGACGGCATGATCGTTTCGACACCGACGGGCTCGAGCGGCTACAACCTTTCGGTCGGCGGTCCGATCATCGACCCCAAGCTGAACGCATTTTGCGTTTCTCCCCTTGCGCCGCACACGCTGTCGGCGGCGCGCCCGCTGGTCTTCTCGCCCGAGTCGGTTATTTCGGTTTGCGCAGAAGGCGAGATCTCGGTCGCATACGACAGCAGATTGTTTCCTCTGTTGCCGCACGGCGGAACGGTCACCATCCGCAGAAGTGAAAATGTCCTGCACTTGTTAAAGCTCAAAAATGCAGGTTTTTATGATACCCTGACCAAGAAACTGACATAACGGGAGTGTTCGTATGAAAAACAAAAGACAAAACGCGATCCTTGATCTGATCCGCGAAGAAAGCATCGACACGCAAGAGCTGTTGCAGGAGCGTCTCGCCGAGCGCGGCTTTTCCGTCACACAGGCGACCGTATCGCGCGATATCCGCGAGTTGAACCTGGTCAAATCTCTCGGCGACAACGGCGTTTATTGCTATCGTACCGATTTTGCACGCCGCAAGGAGGCAATGCCCGAGAGCATGGTCACCATTTTACAGCATGCGGTCATTTCCGTGGAAGCGGCAAACAACCTGCTTGTCGTCAAAACACGCACAGGCATGGGCAACGCTGTCGGCGCGGCTGTCGACGCACTTGCGCCTGCGGGCTGTATCGGCACGCTTGCGGGCGATGACACATTGCTGTTGATCGCCAAAACCAACGACGCAGCGGACGACATCTGCTCGACATTGCTCAAACTGATCAAAAAAGGACTGTGAGTTTGCCATGCTTGCATCGCTTCACATCGAAAACATCGCCCTCATCCGCAAGCTTGATCTGGAGCTTGCCGAGGGCTTTTGCGCCTTTACGGGCGAAACCGGCGCGGGCAAAAGCATACTGATCGACGCGATCGGCTTACTTTGCGGTGCACGCGGCGAACGCGAGCTGATCCGCTCCGGCGAGGACTACGCCTTGGTGGAAGGCATGTTTTTTGCATCGCAAGCGACCGAAAACGCGTTGGAAGCGCTTGATATCCTCCCCGACGAGGACGGCAGTTACTTTTTACAGCGCCGTATGAGCGCCGACGGCAGAAGCATTGCCAAGATCGGCGGACGCACCGTTCCGCTTGCCAAACTCCGTGAGGCGGCTTCTTACTTATTGAACATCCACGGACAGCAGGACACGCAGACCTTATCAGATGAGGACAGACAACGCGATCTGCTGGACCGTTTTGCATCCGACGACTTGCAATTGAACGCTTACCGCGAGGCTTACCGCAATCACGCGCGCATCAAGCGCGAGATGCGCGATCTGACCGAGCGTGCCGAAGCCCTGGAGGAGCGCCGCGACTTGCTCTCCTATCAGGTGCAGGAACTGACACACGCCAAGCTCCGCGCAGGCGAAGAAGCCGAGCTGACGGCAGAGCACGCCTTGCTTGCCAACAGCGAAAAGGTGGTCGAAAATGCGCACGAAGCGTACGGCTCGCTTTACGCTGAGGAAGATTCCGCGCTTGCACAGCTCAAACGCGCAATGGCGGCTGTCGGCAGACTTGCGCCGATCGTTCCCGAATGCAAGGAGTATTTTGACCGTCTGGATGACGTCAAAGCGGAGCTGACCGACATTGCGGAGAGCATTTCTCCTCTGACGTCGGACCGTGAGGATTGTGCAGGACGCCTGGACGCCGTAGAAGCGCGTCTGGATAAGCTGTCCGCTTTACAGCGCAAATACAAAACCGACGAGCAGGGACTCATCGACAAGCTGGCAAAAGCCAAAGCCGATCTCTCCCTTTTGGAAAACAACGCGTCCGATATGGACGGACTCAAAAAAGAACTTGCAAGTGCCAAGCTCGCTTTGAAAGAAGCGGCGGAGGCATTGCATTTGGCACGCATCGACGCGGCATCGGTACTTTCCGAGCGCGTGCAGACCGAGCTTGCAGAGCTCGATATGCCCAAGGTGCGCTTTCTCATCCGCGTCGAAGAAGGCGGTTTTACGCCCGACGGTGCGGACGCGATCGATTTCTCGGTCAGCGCCAACGCGGGCGAGGCGCCCAAGCCGATCGGCAAGATCGCTTCGGGCGGTGAATTGTCGCGCATCATGCTTTGTCTGCAATGCGTACTCGCAGACGTCGAGAACATTCCGACATTGATCTTTGACGAGATCGATACGGGTATCTCGGGCAAGACCAACGAAAAGATCGGGCACATGATGAAACGCATTGCGAAAAGCGGAAACACGCAGGTTGTCTGCGTCACGCACGCCGCCCAGCTTGCGGCACGCGCATCGCATCATTATTTTATCTCCAAGTCCGAGCAGAACGGCAGAACGCAGACCGACATCAAGCTGTTGGACAAAGACGGCCGCATCGGCGAGCTCGCGCGCATCATGGGCGGCTTGCAGGTGACCGACGCCGTGAAACTGGCGGCAGAGGAACTGTTGGAGGGGTGACCGGCGGGATGTTGAGGCTCCGCCTCAAACTCCGTTTAAGAAACTTTCTTTTGAAAAAGAAAGTTTCTTAACAATCTTCAAAGAAAACTTTATTGCCGAAAACTGACGTTTTCGGAAGGATAAGAAGCATGTTTTGGAAGCAATACAAAAAACAAATAGGCAAATGGGTTTTGTTGGTATTGACGCTTGCGACGGTAGGATTTATTTTCTCCAACTCCGTCAAAAGCGCTCCCGAATCCAGCGCCCAGAGCGACACGGTCGTTGAGGTCGTCCGCCCTCCCGCGGAAGTGATCCTGCCGATCGTGGGCGTTGAGCCCACGCGCGGAATGATCGTAGAGATCGTGCGCACGATGGCACACGGAGCGGAATTTGCACTTTTGGGCTGTCTCGCTTTCTGGACCGTTTGGCTATGGTCAGACAAAGCTTGGATGCGTGCAGTCATTCCGCCTTTGTTTGGGTTTGCAACTGCCGCCGCAGACGAAGCGATCCAGCTGACCTCTCCCGGACGCGCATGGCAGTTTAGCGATCTCGCGGTCGACGGTGCAGGCGTTTTGTGCGGTATTTTGTTTGCGTTCCTTTGCATTCTGCTCGCCCGCGCGATACAAAAAAAGCGTACACGGCATAAAAAAACTGTAAATAATTTGTAAAACGCCTTGACAAACGTTTCTGAACATGGTATGATGCAGTCAAGCGACCGTCAAGTGGCTGCTATTTTGGATAACCCATTTTCTTTTGGAGGAAAAAACACATGAAAAAACTGTTAAGCATGATCCTGGTGCTTGCAATGCTTTGCACCATGCTCGCACTTGCTTCCTGCGGAGATGATACGGCAGAAACATCTTCCGAAGCCACCAGCAGCGAGGAATCCGTTGCGCCCCCGACCAATGCTGAGCTTTTTGAAGCCGCAGCAGAGTCGCTGGATACAAAGTATCTGACTCCGTTTGCAGACGTCTTTGCGATCGATCTGTCCAAGCTCGAGTCCGAGACGGGCAATGCAAATATTACCCTCTCCCTTGACGAGCTTTCCGCTATGGGCGAGAATATGTTTGGCGAAGATCCCCTCAAGATCGGCATGGAAATGGCGATCGGCAAGGATGCGACCCAAGCCGAAGGCATTTTGTACGCCGCAGGCGACGAAGTCAAGCTTGAGATGTATACCAAGGGCGACAAGCAGTACATTTCGTTCCCCGAGCTGTATGAGGATACCTTCTTTGACATGGCTGATATGAACGCCGAGGACACCGAGACCGAAACGGAAGGCACTGCGGTTGATTTCGCTTCCGTAGCAGAAGACATTTACGCTCTTCTTGTCAAAGAGGAAAACATCACGATCAGCGAGGACGGCAAGGTCTTTACCGTGACGATGGGCAAGGAAGACACGCAGGCGTTCTTTGATATTTTTGAGTCTCTGCTCGGCGTAACCGACGGCATGGACGATATCATCGACCTCAACCCCGACGAAAGCACCGACACGGCAGAAGTGCCCGAGCCCGATTCCCTTGTCGTAGTTCTGAACCTCGCAAGCGAGACGCAGGCTACCATGACCTTTACTGCCAAGGAAGGCGAGACCGTTGTGTCCGAAACCAATGCAGCCTTTGCTTCTCTCGGCGGAATGACCACCGTTACGTTCAAGTCGAGTCTGCAGGATGCCGAAGTGTTTGATCTCACGATGAGCGCGACCGAAACGGCGATCTCTGTCGAGGGCGATATGAACATGGAAGGCACGATCATCGAGCTTGAGCTGGATGTCGCAAACGAAAACAACGCATGCACGATCGACGGAACGCTGTCTCTGACCATCGATATGAGCGGTATGCTGCTGACCATCCCCTTTGAGATCGACGGCACGTTTGCAGTCGAGGGCGAAACCCTCTCCATGGCGATGAGCATGTCCGCCTCGATCGAGAGCATGATGAACATCGGTCTTTCGATCGAAATGGATTATACCCCCGGCGACGTGACCGTTACGCTTCCCTTTGCCGAATCTGACGTTGCGGAATACGACGCAGAAGCCTTTGGCGCGAAGATGGAAGAGGTTTATCCCAACGCTTCTGCACTGTTGGGCGGCTCCGCAGGCGGTGACATCGAAGAGGTTACCGGTATCACCTATGCGGGTGAAAACACCTCTATGACCATTTACACCGACAACACCGTTGAGCTCGTTGACTTTAAGCTGACCTACGAGAAAACAGACAAATCGATCACCTTCTACAAGAACGGCGAGGCTGTCTACACCATTTCTTACAGCATCGAAGACGAGTCCTACGTGGTCTACGGTCAGCAGTACGATACCGCTACCGGCACGGTCGAGGAGGACGGTTATCTGGTCAACTTCTATTACTACTACGATAACAACACCTACCTGGATGTTTATCTGTACGACGACACCAATGCAGGTCTTTCGATGTGCTATCAGTTCGATCCCACATCCGACGATCTGATCTTTACCCTGCCTGACGGCGACACGCTGACCTACGATATCGAAATGAGCGACGACGGTTCTTCCGTTACCGTATGGGGCGAGACGCTTGTTCTGGCGGAACAGACCGAGTTCTGATCAAACACGACGGGTGTTGCGTCATTTGGCGCAACACCCATTGCATTTTTGCACATGGAGGTATCCAATGCGTTACGATCTTCACGTCCACACCAATCTCTCCGACTGCGCACAGCGCGAGGCATATCCGGAGCCGTTTATCGCAATTGCCGAAAAACTGGGACAATCCGTGCTCGGCTTTGCCGACCACTCCTGGGCAAAGGGTGTCGAGGGTGCTTCCCCTTGGTACAAAAAGCAGCCCTTTGACCGTCTCATCGAGCGCCGCGAATCGCTGAACCGCTACCTCGATGAGCATCCGACGGACGTAAACGTTCTGATCGGTG
>JAFQII010000190.1 GCA_017397605.1 Clostridia bacterium | reverse complement strand
TAAGAACCTTTCTTTTCGATGAAAAGAAAGGTTCTTAAGAATCTCCAAAGAAAAGTGCTTGCCGAAAGCTATCGCTTTCGGAAAAAAGTCCATTTCATATGTTCCCGACACGGCAGCGTCGGACACAAAAAGTTTTTTGGGATCCAAACCCCTTTTTTCAAAAATGGGTTTGGCAGGGGTTCAAGGGGACGGCGTCCCCTTTTTTCGTTTCGCTTTCAACAACCACCAGCAAATCGCCCTCGTGTACCGTCACCGTCGCTTCTTTGCCGAAAAACGCGTTGCTCACGCCGAGCGGATAGTGATCGGTCAGCACCGCGCACTCCAGCTCGTACGCCAAGCCTTTGATCGACACGACGGTTTCCCCGCCGATCGCAAACATCGAAATATAGCCGCTGTTTGACTCGGAAAACGTCACGCAGTCGTTTCGCAGCAGCATGATCTCACAGCCGTCGCCGTACAGCGTTCCGCTTGCGCCCCGGTCGGCAAGCCAAACAAGCGTCTGCAGGTTTGCAACGGTGTGGCTGATACGCGCACCGCCCAAACCGCCGTACAGACAAAAGTTTCTGTACCCTCTCGCCAAGCCCTCGCGGCAGGCGAGCATCAGATCCGTCTCGTCCTTGCGCACCGGATGCAAAACTACGTTTTTTTCGTCGGGAACATATCCCAGCGAATCAAAATCGCCCAACACCAGATCGACACGGATGTGCTTTTGCTTCAAAACGGCAAGCCCGCCGTCTGCGGCAATCACAAAATCCGTATCATCCGGCAAAAAGGCAGTGGCGCGGTTATCCCCCGCGCCGACGATATAACAGGTATTCATTCGTTTGCCTCGCTGTAAGTGGGAATCTCGACAGCATCTCCCGATGCTTTGACCGAAATCTGTGCTGTCAAATGAAGATCAAGGCGGTAGTTTTCGTCATCGGGCGTAAATCCGGGTGTATACGCAGGCGTCTCATAAATCGATGCGGTCAGCTTGACCGTCAGAGAGGAAACCTTGCCGTCCTTGACCGAAAACGTATACGTCACATCGCCAAACGTTTCCTTTTCGCGGTTGGGAACGACCACGCCCGCAAGCGTGTACAAATCCAACTGCCAAAGCTCCAAAAGCTCTTTTTGTCCGACCGAAGCGGTCAACGTGTACAACGCCGCATCACCGTTGGACTCGACTGTCAACGTCTGCACGTCGGCAAATGCGGGAAGCGTCGCCTTGCAGTACGGAAACGCACCGAAAAATGTTTGGTTCGGCGCATCCAATTCGTAGGTCTCGCCGCTTTCGATGTGCATTTTTTTGCCGTTCTGATAATACTCCTCGGCATTGTACGTCGCGGCGAGTAAGGTTGCCGTAAATTTTTGCCATGCAAGATCGGCGTCTTTGTCATACTTTGCATCACCCTGCATGTAATACAGCGTGCCCGTCTCACCGCTGTCCTCGTCGCGGAACGTCGCTTCCAGCATAAACCCGAGATGCTCGCGCCCGGTTTGCGCAAACGCGTTGTATGCGTCACAAAGCTCTCCGTATACCCCTTGATCCGGCTTTGCGGCGCAGGCACCCAAAAGCACCCCCGCCGCAAGCATCAAACAAAGAATATGGAGTTGTATACCCCTGCGCATTACCGCTCAACCTTTTCGCCCGCGATAAACTGCGCGAGCTTTGTCGTCACGTTGCGCAAATCGCGGATACGGCAGTAATAGCCGCCCGAGCCGTTGACCGTGTAATACGCGCGGCTCGCGGAAACACGATAGAAGACGTATTCTTTTTCGTCCGTCGTGGTCTTGATGCGGATGCGCAGGTATTCCTCGGGCGTTTCACCCTCCGAAGGAACATACTCGTCGCGCATGTACAACTGCACGATAGACAGATACAGATAACGGAAATTCTCCTCATCCAGCTCGGTATCTCCGTAGCGGACAGAGGTGATCGTCTTGCCGTCTGCGGTGATCTCAAAGAGGTAGGTCTTGCCTTCAAACTCAACCTCCAGCTCCTTGATCTCGTAGACGTACATACCGACCAGCGTATGATCGACAAATTCTGTCAGTTCCCACTCAATCCAAGGCGCCGTCGTTTTGGAAATACGCGCAATCAGACCGGTGCAAACCGTCACTTCGTCACCCGTGTCGTACACGTCGCCCGTAATGGTGGAATAGACATAGTAGCATGCGTTTTCTTCGTCATATGCCGAAACATAGAGATCGGTGACAAAGCCGCTGTATTCGTACGAATAATGCATCATCGGCTTGTCCAGACCGTACTCCGCAAGCATTTCGGTGTGAATCACATCGTCACCCTTGTCCTCACTGCGCTCGCAGATGCCGACCTTGGCAACGCTGTCGCCCATCAATGCCGCCATGCTGTTGAGGAACTCGGCAAAGTTGGTGCTGTCGAGATAGGTGTAGTTTTTGCCTTCGGGCACAAAGGAGCTCGGTGCAACCAAGCGCCACAAACCCGTCAGCGCATCGTTGGGAACAGCATCCTCGCCGTCTGCACGGATACCGATCTCATCCATGACAAGGTATCCGATCTTGTTGGGCATCTCAAAGTTCAACTCAACCAGCAACACAGGCTCGTCGCTTTCGATCGTAAAGCTGTACTGCACGACGGTATCTTCCTTTTGACCGTCAAAGTCAAAATCAAAATCCGTAAACTTTTTGTAGTTGGTTCCGTCGGAGGAATAGCGGACCGTGACCTCATCGGGCATCAGCGCCGCGTATTTTTTGTTGTCCTCATCCTTGAGCAAGCCAAACGTGCAGGTATATTTGCCGTCGGACGCGATGTTGGTCACCGCCGCCTGAACGGTAAATACATTTCCGTCCGTGCTGGAAAGACCCGCCAGATAGGTACCGTCCGTCACCTTGGACGTGTCCTCTGCAATCTCCGTCCAGTCGCTGTACGTTCTGCCTGTAGATGCATAGGTGATCTTATCCTTGAGGATATCGGTCACAGTGCTGTTGTTGGTAGTCGCATTGCTCGAAAAGTCCAGTACGGGAAGGTTGAGAATGACAGCAGATACGTCTTCCTTGTTGTCATCATAGTAGTAATAGTCGATCGCCACCTTGCCGATCTCGTACACTTGATTGACATCCGTGATGCTATTGACCAACTGTGCGTCAAAAAATTTTTCGACGGGCTGCGTCAGATTGCCCTCCACGTTGCCGTAAGGCATCAGGAAGATGCGCTTGTTTGCGTAGTTTTCGAGAACGTTATTGTCCTCGTCCATTCTGCCGCCGAAGTACATTGCGTAGTAGTACGAGCCGGATGCAGCTTTTTTGCCGACCCAAACCTGATGAAAATCAAACGTTCCGTCTTTTTCGGGCATGGTCAGCAGAGTATATCGGCAAGTCAGGCTTTCTTCCTTGTCCAGTCCGTAAACGGAGTAGTCAAGCTGGTCCTCCAATTTGCCCGACGTCACGACGTAACGGCAATCGACCAACAAAGAAGCCAATTGCTCCGCATTGTATGTCAACAGCTCGCAGCCGCTAAAATAGAACGTATCGTTGTCACCCTGGTACACAACAAACTCGCCGTGTTCGTTTTTGACCTGCACCATCGAAATGTCGCTTCTGTCAACCATCGGGAACATCACGACGCCGCCCGAGGGCAGTACGTCGTTGCCTTCTTTGTCGTATCCGTCCAGCGGACGCACGGGCAGCGTAAGCTTTTCCTTGCCCGTCAGCTCCAGAATGGCATCGGTGAAAATCGTCTCTCCTGCAAATCCGTAGACCTTGTCGTCGATCGGACGCGCAACATAAAAGTCGCCGTACTTGTATTCCAGCGTTTTGCCGTTTGCCTCGATGCGCACGCCGTTGAAGGTGTCGCCGGTGTCAAACTTGATCTTGACATCGCCGTTTCGCTCCCGGTACAGCGTCGCGTAGGTATAAATGCGGTAAACGTCGGGATCGGAATCCTCGGTCAGATCATTTTTGCCGCGGTTGCAGAACGTAACGGTCACTTTCGTGTCCAGTGCATCCAGCACCGCCCCCGTCTGCTCATCGATCGCATAGAACGCAGGCAGAGGCGCGGGCTCTTTTAAAAACAGATAGTAAGCCCCGAGTAACACAGCCGCAAGCGCCAATACCACACCGACCAAAATGATCTGGTTGCGGATGGTCATCTTAAAGCCGCTTCTGCGGCGCTTATTCTCATTGGTTTCTGCAAAGACGGACAGGATCTCCCGTTTTTCCTCTTCGGTCAGGGTGTCCTGCGTCTCGGAGGAAGGATCTGCAGGGGCGGTATGCTCCTGCAGTTCTTCCGTATTCTTGTTTTCTTCCATACTCATGTGCGGGTTTCCTTTCGGATCAAGCATTACAGATGTCTGCGGCGTACAAAGACCACCAGGCCCGCGATGACGATGATCGAAGGCAATACCGCGCAGATGATGATTGCGATACGGGTAGCCGTCTGCGTTTCGATCGAAAGCGCGACGTCATTGATCGTCTTGTATTCGATATCCAGCGAGTAACGCTCCACGCCCATTGTACGGATCGCGGAGAGCATCAGCGCTCCGTTACCGAACTGTGCGCTGTCCAGACTGCCCGTTTCTGCAAACGCGGTCGAGCCTGCGAGCATGACGTACTGATATTTCATAACCTGATTGGTGCTGTTTTCGTCGTCCAGATTGACATACTCCGCATCGGCAGACAACAGCATGATCGGGAACGTACCCGTCGTCGACTCGCCGCCCTTGGTATAGGTCGATTTTGCATCCTTGTCGGAGGTCAGCAGTGTCTCAACGGTATAGTCGTCACGGGTCGAGATCGTTTTGGAGAACAGCTCTACCGAGTTGGGCATGATCGTTTTGATGCCCTTGGCAACAAGGCTGCCCAAAATGGTCGAACCTGCGCTGTTTTGCGCATTCTCCGCATCATAAATGTACTGTGCAGAAAGCGAAAGCGGATTGTTGTTGAAGTTGACACCCGAGGTGATCTGATGATATGCCTTGTAGCCCAGACCCCATTCCTCGCCGAGATAATCGGACAGGTTGGGAAGTTCGGGCGTGGAATCGTCCACCAGCACGATCAAGCTGTTAAACGTGTCGGTGTAGTCCATCAATTTTTCGATCTCGGTGTCCGTAAAGTCTTTGACAGGATCGTTGACGATCAGGATTTTGGTTCTCTCATCGATATCGGAGGAGGACAGATCGGTTTCGACAACCTCAAATCCGGCGTCGACCAGCATGTCGGACAACGCGGTCACAACTTTGCCGTCCTGCATCTGCTTCGGCTCGCCGTGTCCGGTCGTAAAGGTGACCACCTGCGGCTCGGAAATACAGCTCTGCAGCAGTGCCGTCGTCAATCGAAGTTCACCGTTGAAGGCGACATACATTTTGGACTCGCTGTCCACGACAAAGAAGGAATCCAGCGTCACCACGCGTGCGTGGTATTTGCCCTCGATGATGATATGGTTGGTCGTCAGCGTGGTATTGGTCAGCTCGTTGTATTCGGTCGCCCATTCGGGGTCAAGGTTGAGGTTTTTGTACTCGACCTTGATGTTGCCGCGGTACTCGTCCTCGTACTCCTCGCAGAGGTCACGAATGAGAGACAGCGGGTTGAGGCCGTTGATGTTGGTCGTGGAATTGTCGTACTGATCACGGTCTGCAAGCAAATAAATGGTCGCTTCCAGATCGCCGTCCTCTTTGAGTCCGCCGAGCACATTGCGCGACACGTCGCCGATGGAGATAAAGCCCTCTGCGGTCAGGTCCACGTTGAGGTCGATCGAGCCAGCAACCGACGAAACCACCAGATTGAGCGCAATGATCAGCGCAATAAACACGATGGTATAAATGACGGAGATCGAGCCGCGTTTGATCAGGTTGCCCTTTTCCGCCTTGCTTTTGTTGTTTTTCATGGCAGTAGTCTCCTTTCTGCGTACGTTACGACCAGCGGCGCTTGTCATAGACGCGCACCGTCAGGAACACGAACACCGCGGCAAGGGAGATATAATAGAGGATCGCGGGGATGCTCAGCGTCTGGTTCATAAACGGAACATAACGGTCCAGCACGGAGATCCACTGCAACGCGGAACGCAGCCAAGCATAGGGAATTGCGTCACCGACCAGATACAGCAACAGCATCGAAACAATCGCGCCGATCGAAGAAACTGCCGCAATCAGCTGGCTCTGCGTCAGCGACGAAACAAACAGACCGACAGCGATAAACGCCGCGCCGATCAGAAACAC
>JAFQII010000189.1 GCA_017397605.1 Clostridia bacterium | reverse complement strand
TCCATAAAGCGCATTGCCATATCCTGGAAATCCACCTCGGGATGCTCGTACAGCACCCACATGATCTTTGCAGCGTCCATTGCGGAACCGCCGCCGATCGCGATGATCACGTCGGGTTTGAACGATGCCATCTGTGCCGCGCCCTCTTTTGCGCAATCCAGCGTCGGGTCGGGCATGACGTTGTAGAACGAAGTGTGGACAATGCCCATCTCGTCCAGCTTGTCGGTTACGGGCTTGGTGTAGCCGTTCTGGAACAGGAAGGTATCGGTGACGATAAATGCTCTCTTTTTGCCGAGAACAGTCTTGAGCTCGTCAAGTGCGACGGGCAGACAGCCTTTTTTGATATAGACCTTTTCGGGTGCACGGAACCAGAGCATATTTTCCCTTCTTTCTGCAACGGTCTTGATGTTGATGAGGTGCTTGACGCCGACGTTTTCCGAAACGGAGTTGCCGCCCCAGGAGCCGCAACCCAGCGTGAGCGAGGGAGTGAGCTTAAAGTTGTAGATATCGCCGATACCGCCGTGCGACGAAGGCGTGTTGACCACGACGCGGCATGCTTTCATACGCGTATAGAACGCCTGCAGTTTTTCCTGCTGGGTAAGGGTATCGATATAGATGGATGCGGTGTGGCCGAAACCGCCGTCCTGAACGAGACGGTCTGCCTTGTTGAGCGCATCTTCAAAATCGCTTGCACGGTACATTGCCAGAACGGGGGAGAGCTTTTCGTGTGCAAAAGCCTCGGAGATGTCGACGCTCTCGACCTCGCCGATCAGAACCTTTGCGTTTTCGGGGCAGTCGATGCCTGCGATCGTAGCGATCTTGTAAGCAGACTGACCGACGATGCCGGCATTGAGCTTGCCGCCGGGGAGAACCGCGTTGCGGACTGCGTCAAGATCCTTTTCGGGAATCATGTACGCGCCTCTTGCGACGAACTCTGCGCGGACTGCTTCGTATACGCTGTCCAGTACGACGACGGACTGCTCGGAAGCACAGATCATACCGTTGTCAAACGTCTTGGAGTGCAGAATCGAGCTGACAGCCAGAACGATGTTGGCGCTGTCGTCGATGACCGCGGGGGTGTTACCTGCGCCGACGCCGACTGCGGGCTTGCCCGAGGAGTACGCCGCCTTGACCATACCGGGGCCGCCCGTTGCGAGGATGAGATCTGCCTCCTGCATGATCATGTTGGTCAGTTCCAGACTGGGCTGGTCGATCCACGCGATCAGGCCTGCGGGCGCACCTGCCTTGACAGCCGCGTCAAGGATGATCTTTGCCGCCTCGATGGTGGACTGCTTTGCACGGGGGTGAGGACTGATGACGATCGCGTTGCGCGTTTTGAGTGCCAACAGGCATTTAAAAATCGCGGTCGAGGTCGGGTTGGTGGTCGGAATGACCGCCGCAAGCACACCGACGGGCTCGGCAATCTTTTTGATGCCGTATGCCTTGTCCTCTTCGATCACGCCGCAGGTCTTGACGTCCTTGTATGCGTTGTAGATATATTCGGATGCGTAGTTGTTTTTGATAACCTTGTCTTCCACAACACCCATGCCGGTCTCAGCGACCGCCATTTTTGCCAAAGGCAGTCTTGCCTTGTTTGCGGCGAGAGAGGCTGCCTTAAAAATGGCATCGACCTGCTCCTGCGTGTAAGTGCTGTAGATCTGCTGCGCAGAGCGTACTTCAGCAAGTGCCTCGCGAAGCGTGTCGGGCGTGTTGACGATTCGTTCCGTGCTCATAATGAATATCTCCGTAGAAAAAATTTCTTTTTTAGGATTTTTACCCTTTATACTAATATTATATCGACCGCGCACACAAAATACAATGGTCAAAACCGAAACTTTTTACAGTTTCTTAGCCCTAAATTTGTAAAAAGCGTAAAAAAGTAAACAAAATACAGAAAATCGACCGAATTTGATATCGAAAACAGAACCGCTGTTTCCCCTTCCGGGGGTAGAAAAGCGATCGGCATTTTGACGAAAACGAACTGCTTTTTGATCGGGATGCAATTCGTATCAAAATGAAAAATGCAAGTTTGAAATCGCAAACTTGCATTTTGAAGACGGCTTTAGGAAAAGAAATACCGGATATACTCAAAGATCGGAATAAGCAAAAAGATGATCCAGCCGGGGTGCCACAGACCAAAACAGCAGCCGAGGATCAGGTAGACGATCGCCGTGATCACGGGAACCGACAAGCGGCGCAGGTTGCGCTCGAAGATTGCGCGGACGATTCCTTCCCAGACGGGAATGATCAGAAACACGATCCAGCCGGGGTGCCAGTATCCCCAAAAACAGCCGAGGCAAAAGAATGCGACCGTGCAAAGCACCGCGATCGGAAAGTGCAGCCAGAATTCTCTGCCCGTTCTCCCATTCGGCGTGTCAAAGCCCCAATCGTCGCAGTCGTCGTCATCGTCGTCCCAATCGTCGTCATCGTCGTCCGAGCTGGGTTCTTCTGCGGCGGGTTGTTCCGCCGCGAGCGGTTCGAGCGACTGACAAGGATCTGTTTTGAGCAGTGCATCCACGCTGACTTGATATAAAGAGGAAAGCTTGATCAGATTATCTGTATCGGGTGACGCTTCGCCGCGTTCCCATTTGGACACGGTCTGGCGCGAAACGTCGACCTTTTCTGCCAGCTCCTCCTGTGTCAAATGCGCATTCTCGCGGTATTTTCGTAACCGTTCGTGGTATTGTTGTTCCATGGATCGATAGGACTCCTTTGCAGTTTGTTACAATCCAAGCATACCCGCTTTTTCTCAAAAAAGCAAGCAATTTCGGTTGGATTTCGTGACAACTTTGGTTTACATGGGCAAGTCGGCGCATGGTTGTGTCATTGACACAGCCGTATACCGCCGACTTAGTATCTCACCGGAATATCCGACGGGGTGATACGGATCGTTTTGCTGTCGTAGCCCATGGTATCCAGCAGGGAGCGGAGTCCCAGCTCGGTTTGTTCGGGCATGGTGGGGGCGTAGCAGATCTCCTTGAGGACGGACTTGTCGTTCCACGTGACGTTGCAGTACGGAACGAACACGCCGTTGGTGTCGACATGTCTGACTTCACTGCACGAAAACGCATCCGCGTCGGAACGGGTTGCGGCTTCGAGATCCAAAATCAAACGCACCTCGCGTTCGTGTGCGAAGCAACTCTTTTTCATCACGAGCGCGAGATCGCCGACCGCGTTCAACAGCAAACGGCAGCGTTCCGTGACGGAAAGCGCGATGTGCTCATCGGTTGCCGCTTCCAGAATCAAATTGCCGATGATCGTCTGTTTGGCGCGGTCATCGTAGATGACCTTGCGTTTGAAGATCGCTTTTTTGGAGAACAAATCCTGAAAATCAAAATCAAACCCCAGGCTGTAGCCTTGGTACTTGCCGTCCTTGAGGTAATAGTTCCACATCGGCAGGGAGTCCTTCTCCTGCGAAAAACACATGACGTAAAACTTGTTGGTGTCTGCTTTGACCGTGGCTCTTTGGCGGATGACCTCGGCGTAGAACTCTTTTGAGATTTCGCCGAGCGCAAACAGCTTTTGCAAAACGGCCTGGAACTGCACCGTGAGTTCCTCGCCCTCTGACTTGTCGTTGAGAAAACGGTAGTCGGTAAAGCGCAGGCAGAGTGCGTCGCTTTGCGCACGCAAAATGCGCGGAATGATCGGAGACGAGGTGTAGTGGTACATCACGCCTTGGTGGGAAATATCGCTCCCGCCCGTTTGCAGAATGATGTTGCGCAGTTCTTGTTCCATGAGCTCGGGATTGGTTTGCATGGTGATCACCTCTTGTGTTTGGTAAATAGTTTGACGCCAAAGCAGACCGCCAAAAGCAATGCTGCGGCAAGG
>JAFQII010000188.1 GCA_017397605.1 Clostridia bacterium | reverse complement strand
GCGCAGGCTTTCCGCGCCGACCATCTGCATCACCAAACGGTCCAGGCCGATCGCCATGCCGCCGTGAGGCGGTGCACCGTAGCGGAACGCGTCCAGCAGATAGCCGAACTTTGCGTGCGCTTCTTCATCGGACAAGCCGAGAAGTTCAAAAATCTTTGCCTGCAAAACAGGATCGGTGATACGGATCGAGCCGGAAGACAGCTCAATGCCGTTGAGCACGAGGTCATAGCACTTTGCACGGACATTGCCTTTGTCGGTTTCCAGATACGTCAGGCAGTCGTCCATGACTGCGGTAAAGGGATGGTGCATTGCAAGCCACTCGCCCGACTCGCGGTCGTATTCAAAGAACGGGAACTCGACAACCCACAGGAACGCAAAGCCGCTTCTTTCGATACCGATGCGGTTTGCCGCTTCCAGACGGAGCTGACCGAGCTGGGTGAGCAGCTTGTTGGTGTCGGCGTCTGCCATCGCAAGCAGAATATCGCCGTCCTCACAGCCTGCCGCCGCGTAGATGCGCTCCATTTCCTCTTCGGTCATAAACTTTGCAAAGGAAGAGCTCATCTGCTCCGCGCGGCGTACCCATGCAACGCCCTTGGCGCCGCAGCCCTTTGCGTATTCTACCAGTTTATCAATGTCCTTGCGCGTCATTTTGTTTGCCACGCCCTTGAGCGTGATCGCGCGGACGGAGCCGCCCGCTTCCAAAGCGCCTGCAAACACCGCAAACTGACAGCCTCTGACCGCCTCGGTCAGATCGCAGATCTCCATGCCGAAACGCACATCGGGCTTGTCCGAGCCGTAGCGTTCCATGACTTCTTTGTAAGTATAGCGCGGAATGGGCAGAGAAATTTCAACACCCATCGTCTCGCGGAACAGTCTCTCGATATAGCCTTCTGCAATCGCAAAGATGTCTTCGACATCCACAAAGCTCATTTCCAGGTCGATCTGCGTAAACTCGGGCTGTCTGTCCGCACGCAGATCCTCGTCACGGAAGCAGCGCGCAATCTGGAAATAACGGTCAAAGCCCGCAACCATCGAGAGCTGTTTGTACAGCTGAGGCGACTGAGGCAGAGCGTAGTAAGAACCCTTGTGCACATGGGACGGCACGAGGTAGTCGCGCGCGCCCTCGGGTGTGGAACGGATCAAAATCGGCGTTTCGATCTCGACAAATCCGTTTTCATCAAAATAGTCGCGCGTTACCTTTGCAACGCGGTGGCGGAACAGGATGTTCTGCTGCAGCTTACTGCGGCGCAGGTCGAGATAGCGGTACTTGAGGCGGATATCCTCGCCCGTTTTGCAATCATCGACGATCTCAAACGGCGTAACCTCACTCTCGCCCAGAATTTTAAGCGAATCCGCAAAAATTTCCACCTCACCCGTCGGAATCTCCGTGTTGATGCTGGAACGCACACGGACAGTACCCCAAACGGAAAGCACGAACTCGTTTTTGCAGGACGCCGCCTTCTCAAACAGTCCGCGTTCGGTGGAATCATCAAATGCAAGCTGGACAAAGCCGCTGCGGTCACGCAGATCCAAAAAGAGCAGGTTGCCCAAGTCTCTCTTTTTCTTTACCCATCCCATCACGCATACGCGCTGTCCTTCGTGCTCACGGCGCAATTCTCCGCAGCCGTGTGTGCGGCGGTCGCCGCCCAGTAATTCTGCCATTTTTATGACACATCCTTTCGGTATTTAGATCTATATTCATTAAACACGGGGCGCCGCCCCGTACCCCGGCAGGGAACAAGTCCCCTGCACCCCGTATGTTTAAAAATACCCAACATACGTTTTTCGGGGGTCAAGGGGGTGCTTTTTTCGGAAAAAGCACCCCTTTGCGTACTCCTTAATTCACGCCCAGCGGCTTGCGCTCGCGGGTTTCCAGAAATTCGGCGTATTGATAGCCCTGCGCTTCTGCCTGTGCGAGCTGTTTGCCGACCTTTTTCTTCTTTTTGATCAGCGACACGTCGTACTCGCCGTGCAACGTGCGTGCGTAACGGATCGCCTCGGCGATCTGGCCTTCGTCATAGAACAGCGCAATGCGTTCTTTTCCGCCCGCCGCGCTTCCGCGCTCCGAAAGCACGGAGAAGATGCGTTCAAAGCCGATCGAAAAACCGACAGCGGGAACGGTCTCGCCGCAGAACTTGCCGATCAGATTGTCATATCTGCCGCCGCCTGCGACCGTGCCGCCAAACGCGGGACACTCGATCTCAAAGACCGTGCCCGTATAATAACCCTGACCGCGCACCAAGGTCGCGTCAAAGATGATCTCGTATTTGCCGTCTGCGAGCGCGTTGGTTTTTGCAAGCAGATCGGACAGAAGCGCCGCTTCCTCCGCACAGCCGTATGCTGCAAGCGTTTCCAGGCGCAAGTCTCCCGTCAGAATGCCGATCAACTTGTCCGACGCTTCTTCGCTGAAGCCCTTGTCGATCAACTCGGCTCTCACACCGTCAAAACCGATCTTGTCCGCCTTATCCACGGTCACACAAACCGTGTCGGATGCTTCTGCGGGGAACCCGCACCAGATGATCAGGTTGCGAAGCAGATTGCGGTGGTTGACACGCACGCGGAACTCGTCGATGCCGACTGCCAAAAGCGCCTCTGCCGTAACGGAGATCAGCTCGACCTCGCAATCCATGCTGTCCGAGCCGAGAATATCGATGTCGCACTGCACAAACTCGCGCAGTCTGCCCTTTTGCGGACGCTCCGCGCGGTACACGCGACCGATCTGAATGCACTTGAACGGTGTTTCCAGCTCGTTTTTATGGCAGGCGTAATAGCGCGAAAGCGGCAACGTCAAATCATAACGCAAGCCGAGATCGCACAGATGTGCAAAATCCCCCGCTTCGATCGCTTTTTCGAGCTTTTGCCCGCGCTTTTCGAGGCGGTAGATCAATTTGAGGTTGTCGCCGCCGTCGCTGTTTTCCAGATTTTCAAGACTTTCGACCGCGGGCGTCTCAATCGCACGGAACCCCGATGCGCGGTACACCTCGCGGATCTGTTGCATCAGCCTGTCGCGGATGCTGTTTTCCGAGGGGAGATAATCTCTCATACCCTCTGTAGGTGTCAGTTTCATGTTACGGTATATTCCTTAAAATCAGTTTAGTCTAACAAATATCCATGCGCGACAATGTACCGCCCGTTGCATGGCGGTATCTTGCCGTATTGGGATTCAGCCCGCGAAGGAAGTTCCTCTGTCGTTTGCGCGCCAGTCAAGGTCGCCGCGTTCCAGCGCGAGGATCAAAGCCTCAGCCGTCGCGATGTTGGTCGCCGCGGGAACGTTGTGAATGTCGCATTCGCGGATCAGCGGAACCTCGATCTCCATATATTCCTGCGTATCAGCCGTGTCGCAGAGCAGAAGCAAAAGGTCTACCTCGCCGTAGGAGATCTTGGATGCGACCTGATTCGCGCCGCCGTGAAACCCCGATAGCAGCTTTTCGATCGAAAGCCCCGTCGCCTCGGAAATGTACTTTGCCGTCGTCGCCGTCGCGCAAATACGGTGATGCGAAAGCACACCGCAATACGCCATGCAGAACTCGGTAATCAGTTCTTTTTTCTTATCGTTTGCAATGATCGCAATGTTCATAATATTGTACACAACCTTTCTTAACAATTCCACCAACTCTATGTGAACGCGGTGTAAAGAACGTGTCCTTACAGCATCGCCGATGCACGCCCGATCGCTTTCTTCTTTCGATAAGGCTTTTCAACGTCCTGCAAAAGCGGAACGTTTGCACCGCAGATACGGAGCGCAATGTTCAAAAATGCCGCTTCAAACGGGTACAGCCTGCGGTGAGGCTTGCCGTCAAACGCAAGCTTGCCTGCTTCCTGCCGCGCGGGTAAAGCCTCGGACAGCGGAACGACGCCGATCAACGGAACGGAAGAACGGCGAATCATCTCCAAAACCGTCGGCAAGGTTCCCAGCTTGGCATTCCGCGCACGGTAACCGTTGACGACCAACCGCACGCGCGTGTGCCCCAAGGACGCCAGATTTGCCGCTGTTTTTTCTGCCGCACGCACCGCCGTAGACTGATGCAGGGATACCACGACCGCCTCATCCGTTTGTCTTGCAAAACGGCGGTAATAATCCGACAGCTCCGCAGACGAATCCACCAGCACAAAATCAAACTGCGCGCGCAACTGCAAAAACAGCTTTTCGACACTGCCGTGCGGAAACGGCTCTCCGCTGTAGCGGATCGGCGCAGGCAAAAACCAGAGCCCGTCCTGCTCCGTCACGCGGACAATCGCATCCTCGGACGCGCATCTGCCAAACAGCACATCACTGCAGTCGTACAGCACACGGTCCTCCATGCCCAAGACCAGATCCATACAACGCATTCCAAAATCGGCATCGATCACGCAAACGCGTTTGCCGAGTGCGGAAAGCGCCGCGGCGATTCCCGCCGAGACGGTCGTCTTGCCGACGCCGCCTTTGAACGCGGTCACAAAAAGCACTTTGCCCAAAACAGTACACTCCTCCAACATAGTGTTACAGTATATCATTACACACTTTTGCCGTTTTTGTCAATAGGATAGCTGCAAAACTTCTTGCCATTGCTACATATTTTCCCCAAAAACCGCATAGAGATGGGATGAAAGGAGACTAATTTTTATGTACCGTTCCGATCTGCACCGCCATGTTCCGTCGCGCGCGGAGGAAATCGGAAAATACGTGTCGGAGACAGGTGCAACCGTCCGTGCCGCCGCTGTTCGGTTTGGCGTGAGCAAAAGCACGGTGCACAAGGATCTGACCGTTCGTCTCAAAGCGCAAAACCTCTCGCTGTACGAGCGCGTATGCGAGGTCTTGCGGACAAACAAAGAAGAACGACATATCCGCGGCGGCGACGCCACGAGAATGAAGTATCAAAAACGCACACAAACAAAAAAATGTTGACAAATGGCAAAAATAGCGGTATACTGTTTGTAACAGATGCAGAAAGGCAGGTACCCTTTGTCATGGCAGTCAAAAGAATGCTTTTTGTCGGCAACGCGGTCATTCGCTTTGCTGTCGGCACACCGTATATTCCTACGCCGGGAGAGACGATCCGCAGTGATGCCAACTACACCTTTGCGCCGAGCGGAAGAAGCGCTTTGAGCGCTGTTGCGGCGGCACGTCTGGGGTACGACGCCGTTCTCTGCGCAAGAGTCGGCAACGACTACTACGGCGACCGTCTGGTCGAGGTATTCAAGGCCGAGAAGCTGCGCATCACCGATGTGACCGTCGACCGCGAGAACCAAACGGGGCTTGCGCTTGAACTGGTGGAAGAAAACGGCACGACGCGCTCTGTACTATTCCCCGGTGCCAACCAAACGCTCACGGGTGCACACGGCGAGGCGGCTTTGACCTGCTACCCCGATGCGATCGTTGCGTCGCTGGAGTCCGAGCCCGAGACGGTCATCCGTCTGTCCGAGATCGCACACGAGCACGGCATTCCGTTCTTTTTGGACGCGACCGCACAGCGGGACGCGATGCCTGCGGATTTTCCGTTTGAACAGCTCGCCAAAACCGAGATCCTGATCATGGACGAGGAAGATGCGCGTCTGTTTTCGGGGATCGATCCCATCAATGAGGAAAAACGCAAGCTCGCCTGCTACACGGTGTTCAAGCGCTTTGATGTCGGATACATTTTGCTGCAGTTGGGCAGCCGCGGATGCTTTTTGTACGACGGCAAGTATTTCAGCGCCATTTCGTCGCTGGATGACACGGTC
>JAFQII010000019.1 GCA_017397605.1 Clostridia bacterium | reverse complement strand
CGTCGCGCTTTCTGAGCTTTACCAACGAAACCGCAAGGCAAAAGATGCCGGTGCCGACAAGAAACGCGATACAAAACAACGCTTCGGACAGCGACGTATCCATTCCGCCCAAAGCATTTTCAAACCATTCGGTGCCGTAAAAATGAAAGTATCTGCGCAGTTTCCACGGAACAGGAGAAAAATAATCAAAGTATTCCGCGGCAATCCGAAAACGGTACATCAAAAACGCAATATAGAAAAACAAAGTATATCCAAATCCTGCAACAGATGCTATCATCCCGTTTTTAAACAGCGTTCCGATCAAATACGTAACGCCTATATAAAACACCAAGCACGGCATGGCGACAAACACATCCGCGCGGAGCACGCGGACAAACGAATCCAAAAAGTACTCGCCCAAGCCCATATCCACCACGCCGCCGCGCGTAAAAACGTACAGGTGGACATCCGCCAGATTCATCGCAAACAGCGTTATCAGATTGACCGTCACCAGTACGCAAACACGTCCCGATACATATGCAGACAGCCGTACACCGCTTGCTTTTTCGATCTCAAAGAAATGATCTCCGTAATCACGGTTGATGACCAAAACGGTCGTAATCACGGTAAAGATCGGCATTGCATACATCAAAAAGTGCGAGCAAACGGAGTTGACGATGCAAGGAATATACTCTACATACGATAATACCATACCGGGAGCGTCATCATCGGCATAAAAGCCTTCCAACGACTCATGTACAGTGTTGATCAACAATACCGCCAATACCAACCAAAATGTTGTGGAGCGAATTAAATTTTTGAAAGCCACTCTGTATGTTGACACAAACATGTTCAGCCTCCGTAGCGGTCAGGGAGCTTGTCCGTGACTTTTTCTATCACGGCAAATGCACGAATGGTTCCTTTCATGGCTTCGGGCCACTCAAGCTCATCGGTAGGAGAAATATAGATCGGAATATAATCTTTTCCATCGGGATCGGGCAAGTACGCAAGAACGGGCACCTTGTCAAAAACCGCTATGATTTCGTCCGATTCATTCACCAATACGCATTTCATATACACTTGAACAGTCGTCGAACCGAAATATGCATAATTCATTGCCGCGACAACCGCGGGATGCCATACCAATTTGTCGTTTTCGACCGTCGCATCGGCATTTTCTTCCAGTCCCAAAAAATTGTATCTGACATCCTTCGCATAGCAAGGCGCATCCGTTTTGCGCGCTTCCGCCGTGTAGGTAAAACCGGAGAATTTGATATCGGGCATGAACAAAAAATAGTTTTTGTATCCCGCAGAAAACTGATCAAAGGTTTGCGTTTCGGTTTTTAGCTCCGCGCCGGAGTCATCCAGATACATTCCCGTGATCGTGATGCTGTAATTTCCGTCGCTTTCGTTTGTAACGTCGAGAATCACCAGATCGTTTCCGTCATACGTATATTTCTTTTGTTTGATCAAAAAACTTCCCGTGCCTTCATCGGATTGCAAATGACCCTCCTTGTCCGACGCATTCCCTGCCGAATCAGCATCCGACTCGCCCGCCGACAGATCGGAAACATCCTCCTCCCCGTCCCCCAGCAAGTCATTCAGCTCAAACCTCGACTCGTCGTCATAACTGCTGATCACGTACTCGGGGATCGGCTTGTCAGCGCAACCGGACAGCGCGCCGAGTACAAACGCAAAAGCCAAAAGCAAATAAAGTTTTTTCATATCGATTCTTCTCCTCGCTGTCGTTTTCTTTAGCATACCACGCAAATGTGTTGGATTTGTGAGAGAAACGCTCCCGAAATGTAAGATTTTCATAACAATTGTAAAGTTTTGTGTCATAAAACCAAAACGCCGCCCCGAAGGACGGCGTTTTGCATTCGGTTTTACACCGTGCGTCTCCCAACACGAAGGTAGGACGCGGCGGCAAAGATTAAGCTGCAGACGAGCAACAGGGAGACGCAAAGGGCGGCTTCGGCAAGGGTGGTGTTGGGATTTGCCCACTCGGTTCCGTAGCAGTAAAGGTATTCCAACAGCTTTTGCTGATACGGGTGAACCCAGTCAAAGAACCATTCCAGCCCTATTTCCGCCGCCTTATACGAAAAAAGCAGCTTTGCGGCATAACAAAACAGCGCGTACCCCAAGCCGCCGACCGCGGCGGCAATGCCGCTTTTGAACAGCGCGCCCAACGCGTAGGTCATGCATGTATACAGCAAAACGGTCGGCAGACCGCGCACCAACGCGATGCGCAGCAATCCGAGATTGGATGCCGTCAGATACGTTCCGAGCTCCATCCCCGACACGCCGCCGCGCGTATAGACGTACAAATGCAGGGTCACCAGATTTGCCAGCACGGTAACTGCCCAGCCGACCGTCACAAGCGCCGAAAGCCTTGCGCAAACGTACGCAAGCGGTTTTACCCCCGACGCTTTTTCGAGCTCAAAAAAGCGGTCGCCGTAGTCACGGTTGAGGATCAAAACGGTGATGATCACGCAAAAGATAGGGATCGCATACAAGATCACAGCATTAAACGAATTGGTGATGTGCTTGTTAAACGTGCCCTCGCCCAGGACAAAACGCGGATCGGTGTCCATGATCGTTTCCATGTACGTCATGTCAAAATAACCGTACGTTCCGCCCGACACGTTTTGCACGCAAACGATCTGCACGACAAACAGCAAAAGCCAAACAGTCACCGAACGAAAAATATTCTTGATGGTATTGCGGTAGGTTGCTCTAAACATCATGTTTTTCCTCTACTCTCTGTAATCATCTGTCGGCACGCTGTATTCGCCGTACCACTCGGTCAGGTCGTTTCCGTCGGACTCCAGCCACGCAAGCATCTCCTCGCGGGACACAAACACACCGCTGACAAACGCCAGCACATCCACATAGTCCCGTTCCAACCGTTCGGGGTACACAAACTCGTTTTCCGTATACTGCACGTACAGCTTGACAGAAGGACCGGCGATCCCTCCCGCAGACGCTTCCTTGATGCCGGGCATTCCGATATAAAAAATCTCGCCGTTTTTGTCAAAAAAGATGCAGGTCAATGCCGCCGTCAACGGTCGGTCGCTCTTGTTTTGATACTCGATCGACGCAATGAGCTGGTGCAGCGTGTTGCCCGTTTTCCACTTATCTATCCTCCGCTTGCCGTCGAGAATATCAATGTCCGCAGCAAGGCACTCGCCTTCAAACTGCGTCAACGCGATTTCGTAGGAAAACGAGTCAAAATTGATCTTGGGCATAAACAAAAAATAAGTCTGATACTTTGCGGCAAAGCCCTCAAAAGCTTGCGTTTCGGTTTTTAACACGTTGCCGTCTTTGTCAAGATAGCTGCCCGTGACCGTAACGGTGTAATCCGCATCCGTTTCGTTGGTCACATCCAGCAGAATGAGATCCTTTTCGTGATAGCTGTATTTTTTCTGTTTCACAAGAAAACTGCCGTCGGGTGTTTCTTCCGATAACGTTTCCTGATAAATACGCGACTCTTCATCAAAGCTCTCCACCGCCTCGTCGGAAATAAACAGCGAGCGCGTACCGTCCGTACTGTTCG
>JAFQII010000018.1 GCA_017397605.1 Clostridia bacterium | reverse complement strand
CGCGAGTGCTGGGCGCTGTCGCCCGAGCGGCAGGCATTTTTGTCCGAGGTGGTGTTGCACGCGCTGGCGGACGGGGCGAAAACGCGCGAGGAGCTCAAGGTGATCTGCCGCGAAAACGGCATGACGTATCCCGAGGAGACGTGCATGTTTGAGCCGTGGGGCGGGGGCGTGCGCGAGCTGTGCGGACGCGGGTTTATGAACTACGTCGTGCAGGAGAAGAAGGCGTTTTGCCTTGCACCGCCGTACACGCCGATGCGCGACGAAACGGCACAGCTTGAGATCGCGCGGCGGTATTTTGCAAACTACGGGCCTGCGACGGTGCATGACGCGATGTACTTTTTGGGTGCGACGCAGACCGCCGTCAAGGCGTGGATGGAAAAGCTTCCGTTGGAGTGCGCGGAGTGTGAGGGAAAGACGTATTATTGGATTCCTGGTGGCAAGACGTACGGCGGGGAGATTCCCGACTGCCTGTTTTTGGCAGGGTTTGACCAGTTGATGCTGGGGTATCAAAAAAAGGAGAGTCTTTATCTCGCGCCCGAGCATTTGCGCGGGATCTTTAACCTTGCGGGGATCGTGATGCCTGCGGTGCTGTTGCGCGGGAACGCGGTCGGCAAGTGGAAAAAGAAGGGGCGCAAGCTTGTGCTCACGCCGTTTGTTTCGCTGTCAAAGCGCGACCGCGATACGATCGCAGAAAAAGCGCAGTCGCTTTGGGAGCTTGGGGATATTTTGTTTGAGGAGCAGTGATATTGCTCCCTTCGGGAGCAGTGATATTCGCACTTCGACTACGTCTTGTGCGAGTGATATACGCTTCGCGTGTGATATTCGCACTTCGTGCGAGTGATATTTTCGCTATCGCGAAAGTAAAGGTAACAATTTGCTGACGCAAATTGTGTTTTTTGAGCGGAGTGTGAGGCAGAGCCTCGCCGTTCTCCCACAGAAAGGAAACAACACATGCAAAAGGTCATCGTCATCGGGTGCCCGGGGAGCGGAAAAAGCACGTTTGCGCGGCATTTGAGCAGGCGGACGGGGCTGCCGGTTTTTTATCTGGACAGGATCTGGCACAAGGCGGACAAGACGACGGTGTCGCGCGAGGAATTTGACGCGCGGTTGGACGAGATTTTGAAGCTTGACGCGTGGATCATCGACGGCAATTACAACCGCACGCTGGAAAAACGACTGCAGGCGTGCGACACGGTGTTTTTGTACGACCTGCCCGTCGAGGAGTGCCTTGCGGGCGTAAAAGCACGGCTGGGCAAGCCGCGCGAGGATATGCCGTGGGTGGAAGAGGTGTTTGACGAGGAGTTTGCCGACTGGATCACGCAGTTTCCCAAGGGGAGCTTGCCTTTGATCAAGGAACTGCTCGCGCACTACGGCGCGGAAAAGGACGTGTACACGTTTGACACGCGCACCGAGGCGGACGCGTTTTTGGCGGAGCTGTCAAAAAACGACTGAGCCGTGATGCGTAAAAAAACCGCAGGGGAGCACCCTGCGGTTGCGTGTTATGCGCGGTATGACATCAAAAAGAACGTTTGCGGTGCGGAAATGTATGCGAACATGTCGGAGACACGGGCGCGGGCTTCGTCCATGGTGAAACGCTCGTTGTATTCGTCAAGCTCGAGCGTACTGCCTGTCGAAATGCCGTGTGCGAGCCATGTGCCGTCCTGCTCAAAGAACGTGTACTCTGTACCGACGATTTCAAGCGTTCCGCCCTGCTCACCTGCGCGGAAGCATATCTGCGCATCGGGTGTTTCTTTGAGGAAATACAATACGTTGACCCGCTTGCCCTGCCGTAGGAGTTTTTGGGGGAGAGCCGAGCGAGTTACGCTCGGCTCTTTGCGCTCATAACACAAGAAAATGATATACAACACTTAAAAAACAAGGTTACTGCTGATACAGGAAAAAGTTCTGCGGTTCGGATAGAAAAGCGCTCAATTCATTGACGCGTTCTATAACGCTTGTCTGCGTATATCCTTCGCCGATGGTGTGGAGCGTGAGATTGGCGTTTTCATTGGTGCCTTTTGCAATCAGAGAGCCGTCGAGCTCGGTGAAGGTGTACTCTGTGCCATCGATGACAAGTTTTCCGCCCTTTTCTCCGACGCGATAAAACTCGGTATAGTCATTGCGTTCTATACGAAGGTACTGTGTTTTGCCATCCGCATCGAGGTATTCCCAATAATTGTAGTTCAGGGTCTTGAGTGCGATTTTTCGAATCTCGGTGTGGTCGATTTTGCCGTCTGCGTCATAAACCGTAAGATTCGTTATCGTACATTTTTCGCCCTCGAGCAGTTGTGTGCATTCTGTCCCTTCCGCGAGCTTAGCACCGTCAAAGCTCGCGTATAAAAGCGTGCTGTTTAAATGTCCGTCTGCGTCATATGTCCCTTCGCTTTTGTAAATAGCCTTGGAATGGGCGAATTCTTCGGCATGACGAACGGGATTGCCGTTTTTGTCGTATTCATTTAGGATGTAGGAGTCGACTTCTCCGTCCTCATTGTAACGCCATACCTCGTGGAGCAGAGTGACAGCATGCGACATGACGCGGATTTCCTTGGCGGTCAGGCGTTCGTCCTTGTAGGTCTCGACTGTCACGGTGTAATCGTTTTTGCCGTCGCGGTACTCGCGCGTGATTACATCGTTTCCTCGGGTTTCTGTCTCTGTCCATGCCTTGCGGCTTTCCTCGCCGCTTTCGTCGGGAGAAACGTCGATGCTGTCTTCCGAAACGGCAGGAGAGCTCGTTTGTGACGGGTCGGGTGCGGTTTCTCCGCATGCGGTCAGCAAAAGCGCAAGTGTCAGTAAAATCGTCAAAAAGTACTTCATCGTGATCCTCCTTTTGTTTTTCGTATACAGTATAGCACAAGGTCATGTGATTGTCAAGTGCTTTTGTTTGATTTTTTGCTTTGTGATTCCAAAATTCTGCCGTCGGTGCAAACGGTGACAACGATACACGGGATGTAGTTGCCGCCGAATGTTTGCTACCAACGAAACTCTTTTGGGCAGACATAGCGCATGCTTTTGTACCGCGCGAGCGTGTCGTTGAGCTCTTGGGCGGTGCGGTGGGGCACGGCGGTTGCGTCAAGCTGTTGCAATACCGCGGCAAGGCGCTGTGCGGCGATCGGCACGTAACGCAAAAAAACGGTTTTTGCGGGGTTTTTGTATTGGGGCGGCAAAGACTGCGAGCCACGCAGACGCAAACGCGTTTTGCAGATCGGATTGGCGCGAAAAATGATGAGACGGAAATGCTCGTGCGCGTCCATCGCGCGTGCGATCTCCATGGCGATCTGTGCCATGCGCAGTACGGTCTCCGTGTCCGGCGACGCGGCATGGTTCTCGACCCACTCAATCAAGGTATACAAGCCTTCTGTGTCGAGCAAGGAAAATGAAAATCTGCCGTAGGAACGAAACGCGTCAAGCATTTGCCTCGGCTCCGTCGCCGATTGCAGAGCATAAAATGCTTTTGCGCGCATATCGGCGCGCCAAGTGCGTTCCAGCGCACGCGGAACGTCAAACGAGCGGTAGTAGCCCCATTCGCCGAGATCGTCTATGATGCGAATGTCTCCGCGGCAACGGTAGAATAACTCTTTTGCCTTGGTGTAATCCTTTTGTTCCATGCGTCGTTCCTCCTTTTTTGCAGTATAGCATACGAAACGCGTTTTTTCAAGCGCTTTTTCTCCCGAAAGGGTAGACAACGGCACACAAATCTGCTAAAATAAATTCACCGAAATCAAAGTAGTTTACAAGCCTTGTTCGCCCCGGTGTATTAGAGGTTTTTGCAAGTTTTTTCTGGTTTGCAAGCATATTTATAAAACTACTTTTACCAACGTTTGACCGACCGGTACAACAAATTACCGGTTTATCAAACTGTAAAAATTGTTTCGGCTCGGCAGCCGATTTTATAAAGGTTGCCATTTTTATTTGCATAAGTTTCACCTAAATAATTGCGTTTTTAAATACTTCAAAGCAAGTTTTAACAGGAATAAAATTAAGCGATTTTCTAATTTTTTCGTCAATATCTACGATATCCTTTAAGTTCTTTTCAGGAATAATAATATCGTAAATTCCACATCTAAACGCAGATAGCGCCTTTTGTTTTAACCCACCTATCGGTAAAACGTTACCACGCAAAGTGATTTCTCCCGTCATTGCAACGGTATTTTTAACTTTCTTTTTAGAAAATGCAGAGTAAATTGCTGTTGCAATAGTAATGCCTGCGCTTGGACCGTCTTTTGGCGTAGCCCCTTCCGGAACGTGAACGTGAACGTCAAAGGTTGAAAAATCAATTTCGCTAAGACCTAAGCTTTCTTTGTTGGTTTTTATAAAGGTGTACGCAGTTTGCGCGCTTTCCTTCATAACGTCGCCAAGCTTACCTGTAAGAAGCAGAGCGCCTTTACCACTTGTTACGGTGCTTTCAACGGCT
>JAFQII010000187.1 GCA_017397605.1 Clostridia bacterium | reverse complement strand
GATCGCGTACTGCGGACATCCCGATTCCGTCCGTTATTACAACGAGCTGGCAGAGCACAACAAAAAATACGGCAACTAACCAATGTTGCGGATCACTTTAAAGTTACCCGACGGGACGCCCGACGCGTTGCGTTTTTCGATAGCTTTACGTATGGGGGTGGAGGCGGATGCTTTCACCCTCTTTCCGCGCAAGCGCTCGATCGACGCAAGGGAGAAACCCGTCTACGTCTGGACGGCAGACCTTGATTTTGCAAGCGAAAAGCTTGAAAAAGCTTTGCTCAAAAAGCACGGCAAGCTGTTGTCCCCTGCTCCCGCGGAAACGCCCTCCGTCTTCCCCGCCGTCAAGCGCAGTCCCTCCCGCCGGCCGATCGTGGTCGGGTTTGGGCCTGCGGGCATCTTTTGCGCGCTGATGCTGGCGAGAAGCGGCTTGAAGCCGATCGTGTTGGAGCGCGGCGGCTCGATGGAAGAGCGCGTCGCCAAGGTCGATTCGTTTTTTGAGCACGGCATCCTGGACGAGGCAACCAACCTGCAGTTTGGCGAAGGCGGTGCGGGCGCGTTCTCGGACGGAAAGTTGAACACGCTGGTCAAGGACAAGTCGTTTCGCGGCTATTACATTCTTGAACAGTTTGTAAAAGCAGGTGCGCCCGAGGAAATTTTGTGGTTGAACAAGCCGCACATCGGGACAGACTTATTACGGAACGTCATCACCAATTTGCGAAACGAGATCGTCTCTCTCGGCGGTGAGGTACGCTTTGGCGTTCAAGTCGACGGGCTCTTGTGTGAAAACGGCGCGGTCGCGGGCGTCAGAACGCGACACGGCGAAGTCATACGCAGTGACACCGTGGTGCTTGCGATCGGGCACTCGGCGCGCGACACGTTCCGCATGCTGCACGAAACCGATATCGCAATGGAAAAGAAGCCCTTTTCGGTCGGCGTGCGCATCGAGCATCCGCAGTCCCTGATCGACAAGTCGCAATACGGAAACGCGGTCGGCTTTCCGCCTGCGGACTACAAGCTGGTCTGCCACACATCGGCGGGGCGTGTGGTCTACACCTTTTGCATGTGTCCCGGCGGCATCGTGGTCGCGGCGGCGTCCGACAAGGACGGTGTGGTGACCAACGGCATGAGCTATCACGCGCGCGACGGCGTCAACGCCAACAGCGCCTTGCTCTGCGAGATCCACCCCGAGGACGTGCCCGGCGGACTCTTTTCGGGCATGGAGTTCCAGGTCGCGTTGGAGCAGCTCGCCTTTCGCATCGGCGGCGGTGCGCACCGCGCTCCCGCGCAGACCGTAGGCGACTTTTTAAACGGCGTTCCCTCGCACGCATTCGGCTCGGTCGTCCCGACCTACACGCGCGGTGCGGTTCCGTCGGACTTACGCGAGGTATTGCCCGATTACGTGTGCGATGCGCTTGCGGAAGCGCTCCCCTATTTCGGCAAAAAGATCCGCGGCTTTGACGCGCCCGACGCGGTGATGACCGCCGTGGAAAGCCGTTCCACCTCCCCCGTGCGCATTGTGCGAAACGAATCGATGCAGTCGTGTTCCCTGCGCGGGCTCTACCCGATCGGAGAGGGCGCGGGCTACGCGGGCGGCATCATCTCCGCCGCCATCGACGGGTTAAAATGCGCCGAGGTGATTGTGGGTGAGGGACGCGCTTAAGAACCTTTCTTAAAAGAAAGGTTCTTAAGAATCTCCAAAGAAATTTATTGCCGAAAGCTGTCGCTTTCGGAAAACACAAAAAACAGAAAGGAAACAACCCATGAACAGATTTGTACTCAACGAAACCTCCTACCACGGCAAAGGCGCGATCGGCGCGGTCGCAGACGAGATCAAAGCGAGAGGCTTTGCAAAAGCATTCGTCGCATCCGACCCCGATCTGGTCAAGTTCGGCGTCACGGGCAAGGTGCTTGCAGTTCTTGACGGCGCTGGCATCCCTTACACGCTGTTCTCCGAGATCAAGCCCAACCCCACGATCGAAAACGTACAGTCAGGTGTCGAAGCCTACAAGGCAAGCGGCGCTGACTGCATCGTCGCAATTGGCGGCGGTTCCTCGATGGACACCGCAAAAGCAGTCGGCATCATCATCAACAACCCCGAGTTTGCCGACGTGCGCTCCCTCGAAGGCGTCGCGCCCACCAAGAACAAGTGCGTACCGATCATCGCCGTTCCGACCACCGCAGGCACGGCGGCAGAGGTGACGATCAACTACGTCATCACGGACGTCGAAAAGAACCGCAAGATGGTTTGCGTCGACGTGCACGACATTCCCGTCGTCGCTGTCGTTGATCCCGACATGATGGCAACTATGCCCAAGGGGCTCACTGCCGCAACGGGTATGGACGCGCTCACCCACGCGATCGAAGGCTATATCACCAAGGGTGCTTGGACTTTGTCCGACATGTTCCACATCGAGGCGATCCGCATCATCGCTTCCTCGCTCCGCGGCGCAGTCGCAGGCACAGACGAGGGCAGAGAAGGCATGGCACTCGGTCAGTACGTTGCGGGCATGGGCTTCTCCAACGTCGGTCTGGGCATCGTGCACTCCATGGCACACCCCCTCGGCGCGCTGTATGACACACCCCACGGCGTTGCAAACGCGATCATTCTGCCGACCGTCATGGAATACAACGCTCCCGCAACGGGCGACAAGTACAAGCACATCGCGGCGGCTATGGGCGTCAAAGGCGTCGAAAGCATGACGCAGGACGAGTACCGCGCAGCGGCAATCAATGCTGTCAAGCAGCTTTCTCTCGATGTCGGCATCCCCGCTGACCTCAAAGAGATCGTCAAGGCAGAGGACATCCCCTTCCTCGCGCAGTCCGCGTACGACGACGCGTGCCGTCCCGGCAACCCCCGCGACACGTCCGTGGAAGAGATCACCGAGCTGTATAAGAGCTTGATTTGAT
>JAFQII010000186.1 GCA_017397605.1 Clostridia bacterium | reverse complement strand
CTGAAAGAGGCGCAGGCGCTCGGTTACGCCGAGCAGGACCCCACCGCGGACGTAGAGGGTTACGATACGGCACGCAAGATCTGTATTCTGGCAGGCTTGGCATTTGGCAAGCACGTGCCTTACACCGCGATTCCGCATCTGGAAGGTATCCGAGGCGTAACGGGCGAGGACATTGCGCTGGCAAAAGAGGCAGGCCGGGCGATCAAGCTGTTGGGCACGGCAGAACTGGTCGGCGACAAGGTTCGTCTGGCGGTTGCACCGTATCTCGTTCCCGCAGATCATATGCTGGCTTCGGTACGCAACGTGTTCAACGCGATCTCCGTGACGGCTGACGCGGTCGGCGAGGTGTTGTTCTACGGGCAGGGCGCAGGCTCACTGCCGACGGCTTCCGCGGTTGCATGCGACATTCTGGAAGCACTGAACCGCAAGCCCGTTCCCGCACCTCGTTCGTGCGGCGGCGAGGACTTTGTCGCAAAAGACGCGGCAGACGTCAAGACCGTGACGCTCGCAAACGGCAAAACGTATTTTGCACTGTAAAAAACAAGGCACGCAGATTGGCTTGGTCTGCGTGTTTTTTTACAAAAATGTATGGCATATTTTGGAAACACTCCCAATTGACAGCAGGGCAGGGTGTTTGCTATACTGAAAACGGAGGTAAAAATAAAAGGAGGATTTTGAACATGAAAAAAAGATTGACACGTTTGCTTGCGATTTGTGTGTGTATGATCGTCGTGCTGTCGGCATGCGCAAGCGCGCCGTCGGGGGAGAGCACGAGCACAGAAGAAAGCAAAGAGACAAGCGCGCTTGAGCTGTCGGACGAATCAAGCGAAAGCAAACTTTCCACACCCGAAGAAAGCTCCGACTCCCAACCCGTCGAACCGACTTACCCTGAAGAACGCGAAACGACATTAGAAAAAGTGCTGTCGTTTGACATCGGGATTGATGGGGTGTTTCAGTATGATTTCCTTTTCCACGATGATCCGTCGGATGCCATGATGATTTGCCCCGGACAGATGTATGCTGACGGCAAAGGGACGTTCTATCATACGCTTGGTTCTAAGCTCGTTTGCCTGAATGATGGTGCTTGGTTCCCGGATGTAAATTGGAAGCACATTGAAGATATAGAGATCATAGGGGATGCTTTGTATTTGCTTCGCATAGACGGAAGCGTGGAGCAGTACGACCTTTCTGCAGGCTTGGGGAACCCTACGTTAAAGAACGAATACCAAGTTTATGACAGCAATGCGGACGAATGGGGGACTCTACAGGTTTTAGGTGAAAAAGAGCCGATCTTTGTTTCGGATAAAAACGAGATATTTACGTTATCTAAAGAACCGATAAACGATAAGGATGCGCCTTTCCTGTTTCAAAGCGGTATTCAATCGGTAACGGTCGAAAACGGTGTGTTCGTCATTCCGTCGGATGATCAGAAGAACGAGTTGTCTGTGATTTCCGATACGGTGCTTTGGACAACAGCATATTATGGCGGTGATGATACTGAATGTGTGATGTATGACCAAAATGGCAATCTCGCTTGCCGCGTTCTGATTGATGTGGAGTATCATGGAAATGATACGCCATGCAATATAGAATTTGAACATGCAGGGGCTCGGTATACGATCGAAACCTATTTGTCGTGTCAAGTTGTGATAGGCAAAACGGTGTTTGAAGAAATGTTCCAAGCGCGTGTCTTTTATGATTCGTATGGAACGATGTACCTCGCGGCGTATTACACCGATCATTGCGACATCTACCGCGTGGATGCAGGGTACACGAGTGAGAGCGTTGTGGAAAGAAATTGAATTTCGGTAGAAGAAAGCAGTGTTGCACTTACAAGCGACATAATAGAAACTTCTACACCCGCTATCCGGTGTATGTGGGTACAGAGGAACGATCAGGAATTCCGACGAACCCGATCTGCCGACAGACGATTTTGTTGTTCTGTGCGTCGATTTCAAGGAAGAGCTTTGGGAGATTGTGCAGAGATAAGTTTTGCAAAAAACAACAACGGCACGCATCTGTTTTCGGATACGTGCCGTTTGATTTATGTCGTTTTGTTCAACCGCAGGGAAGGAAGGATGAGCGGGGTGGTAAGATCGGGGTTGTTGTAGCGGCACGCGAGGACGTCCTTGGCGACGAGATGGCTTTTGCTGCCGTCGTACAGGTACAGATCGCCCGTTGCGGAGGACTCGTCAAAATTTGTCAGATACAGCAGTTTGCCATCGGGCAATTGGGCGTAATACGAGCGGAGGACACTTGATGCGACCTTGTGCGCGGTCATTCCGTCATAATTGTACAGCGTGCCGTACGTATAGGGATGCGACTCCTTTCTGTCGGCAAAAAAGCAGAACGTTCCGTCGGAAATGCCCGAAACGAGCGAGCCACCGAAATAATCCTTGCCGATCAGCGTGCTGTCGAGGTAGAGATCATAGTGGTACCACCCGTCAACGCTTCTGCTGTCTTTTTGGTAATACAGACGACCGTCATTCAGGTATTGCGGCGAGTGGGTGTTGACATCGGATGCGACAAAAGCGGGTTCGGTGAGCTTGCTGTCTTTGATTTCGAGCTCATACAAATCGCCGTCCGTTGCATCCCACGTGGGAAACGAGATCCATGCAAGCTCTGTTCCGTCTTGGGAGAGCCCCGCCCAGCGTGCGTTTTCGGACGGAACGAGTGAGACTTCGCCGCCGTGTGCGACATACAGCTTACTGATCTGCCGCAATGCATCGGAGAAACGGGAGTCGCGGGGATCCAAGTCCGCAAACGTCGAAAAAGCCGTGCGTGTTGCATCCTCCAAAGAGAAAAATGCGCAAGCAGGCGTGTTTTGTGCAAAGGAAAGGTGCAAAAAATAATAAGGCATGTACTGCGTCAGGCAGGTGGATTGCTCGCCGTCATAATAATACAGTCCGTAGCGCGTGACGGTCGTTTCGGCCAAAATCTTATTGTCGGTGTTATTTAAGATCCATTGGTCTGCTTTGCAGTTAGTTTCCGCAACCGTGGTAAAATAAGCCTCGCCCGTCGGATATAGCTTGGCGATTTCGTATGCGTTTGCACTGATAAAAGTCGTGTCTCCGTTTGCATCCATGCGGTACAGATCGTTTTTTTCGTCGATGTACCAAAGCACGCGTATGTCATCAAGGAACGCAAACGACGAGCAGAGCGGAATTTGCTCGGCAGGTGCATCGCCCAGCTTGCGGTACATGGCTTTTTTGCCGTTTTCGCTCGTCTGATAGAGCAAATTCTTGGCGTCCTTGGTCACGCTCACGTCACTTGGCAGGACGCGCTCGGCGATTTCCTTGCGCGTTCCGTCTGCGGTAAAGCAACAAAACATCTTGCCGTCCTTGTCGATGCACACAGCACAAGAGCCGTCCGCGGCAGGGAAATACCGCGCGATATTTTCCGCAAGCTTGATCGGCGTGCTTTTTTCGGTTTTGGTGCTTCGCACATACAAATCGTCGCCGTCAGACGTGCCGGCGAGGCGCTCAACATAAAACAGCTTGTCGCCTGCGGCGATCGCCGTACTGCATGCGTACAACTGCGGATCTATCCTCCCGTGTTCTGTATCGTACGCCGAACGCTCATAGGCAAGCAGGTCGTTTGTCACGCAAAACGAAACGCCGTCCAGACTGTCGTAATACAACGCGCCATCCTTGACATACAGCGCGTACCCGTCTGTCGGTTCGGTCAGCTTGGCGGAATTGTCTGCGAGCCCTCCGATCACGGCGGCAAGCACGGTGATCAACAGCACGCAGGCTGCCGTGCCGCAAATGATCCAAAGCTTTTTGTTCCCCTTTTTGTGTTCTTTCATTTCCCCAAAAGATCCTCCTTTGTGTTTGATGATTATATTATACCACACTTTATAAAAAAATCAAGGCGTATTTTTTATCTGTTTTACAATGTTGTTTATCCGATTTACATTTTTGCAAACAAAAAGGAGCAGTTGTTGCTCCTTTTTCGTTTATTACTTTTTGAATTTGGAGAAGAACGAGTTGCGCTTGCTGTGGTGTTTGTCCTCGCACAGCTCGCCGAATTTTTCCAGCGCGTCCTTTTGCTTTTTGCCGAGTCCCTTGGGAACCTCGAGCTCGACAGTGACCAGCAAGTCGCCTCTGCCTCTGCCGTTCAGCGACTGAATACCCTTGTTTTTGATGCAAAAAGTCGTGCCCGACTGCGTTCCCTCGGGAATGGTCAACTCGCCTTGTCCTTCCAGCGTGGGAATGACGATCTTGGCGCCGAGCGCCGCTTCGACAAAGGTGATCGGCATGTCCAATAGCAGATCAAACCCGTCGCGCGTAAAGTACTCGTGACCCTTGACCGAAACCGAAACGAGCAGATCGCCTGCGGGGCCGCCGTTTGCGCCCGCGTTGCCTTGGCCACGCAACGAAATACGCTGACCGTTGTCAATGCCTGCGGGGATGTTGACCTCAATGACCTTGCTCTTGCGCGTCTGACCGCTTCCGCGACAGTCCTTGCAGGGGTTTTTGATGATTTTGCCCTTGCCCTTGCACGCGTCGCAGGCTTGGGTGGATTGCATGTAACCAAACGGAGTTCTCTGCTGAACGGTGACATGACCTCTGCCGCCGCACTTGGTACAGGTTTCTGTTCCCGTTCCGCCTTGACCCGAGCAGGTCGGGCATTGCTCGATGCGGTTGTAGGAGATCTCCTTTTTGCAGCCGAACGCCGCTTCTTCAAACGTCAAACTGACGCGGACACCGATGTCGTCGCCGCGGCGGGGGGCGTTGGGGTTCTTGCGCGTGCCGCCGCCAAACATACCGCCGAAAATGTCGCCGAAGATATCGCCCATGTCAAAGCCTTCGCCAAAGCCGCCAAAGCCGCCGCCTCCGCCGCCGGGTGCGCCGTCGATGCCCGCCCAGCCAAACTGGTCGTATCTCGCGCGTTTGTCCGCGTCGGACAGCACGGAGTATGCTTCGTTGACTTCTTTAAAACGTGCCTCGGCTTCCTTGTCGCCCGGATGTGCGTCGGGGTGGTATTGCTTTGCAAGCTTGTAAAATGCTTTTTTGATCTCGCTGTCCGAGGCGCCCTTGGACACGCACAGCACTTCGTAACAGTCGCGTTTTTGTTCTGCCATAACAGCTCCTTGAGATCGATGGCGACCG
>JAFQII010000185.1 GCA_017397605.1 Clostridia bacterium | reverse complement strand
CTTTAAAGCAACTGCAAAACAGACTCCAAGAGCGACGCGTAATCCGCATAATCGGTGGAAAGCACGTCATCCTTATAGTGTCCGTCGGAGTAATATTTTTCCGTTTCGGTGTTGCGCACGACCTTTGCAATCAAGCCGTCCGTGACCTCTCCGCCTTTTTCGGTGCGGAGCATTTCCAGCAGTTCGTAAAGCTGTATTGCTTTTTTCAGCGCTTTGTAGCGAAGCGAAAGCAGCGGCGCGCCCGACGGAGACGGGTAGACAAAGTTGGTATCTCCCGCCGCAAAGTCGCCGTAGCGGATATCTTTTCTCGGATCGTCGTTCCAGACCGTGTAGTTCCAGCGCAAAAAGCCCTGCATGCCGCACCAAGACGTAAACGCGCCGATAAACAGCGTCTCGCACAGATCGCTTGCAATAAACGTATTGGGCCAATGCGGTACACAGCAGACGTACCACAAAAAGCGTTTGCCCGGCATGGTGCGCTGATACTCTTTCAATACGTTCAAATGCGTAAACAAATGTCCCGAGTACGGCACAAAGTCGTAGATCTCCTTGCCAAACTCCTCGATAAACTCCGCGTGGTTGAGCGCCGCTTTGAAACGGAAGGACGGCTCGACGCGCATGATGCGCTCCAGCGATCTGCGGTATTTTTCCAGATCGGCAGGCTCGTCCGCCGCGATGCGGACGCGTTCCATCTGATTCGTATCTTTAAAATAGTCTGCCAGCAGACGGATATAGGTTTCCAGTTCTTCCTCCGTGCGCAGGAACTTGTACGCGCCGTCGGTTTCGTCCAGATATCTTACACGCAAGGCATCGGGATCGTCGGGTGCGAGTCTGCCGTAGCCCGCTTCCTCGACGCACCAGACGTTGGACAGACCGTACAGCGACAGCTCGTCTTTGATGCCGTATTTTGCGCACAGATCGATGTATCTCTGCATTGCCGTAAAGTCGGCAACCAACTCGCCGTTTGCTTTTTTGGTCAGCGAAACGATCGAGTACTCAAACAGATTTGCCGCCATGCGGTACTCGCGGAAGCAGGACTGACCGCCCCACGGAACTTCCGTCACGACGAGCGTGACCGCTTTTTGTCCCAGGTCCGCAAGCGACTTGACGTACGGCTCTAGCACCGCAAAATGCTCGTCGCTCCAAAGCGTGACCTCGTGCTTGCGCGCAATGTTGCTGAGGTGCTGCCACAAGTCCAGATAAAACTTGTTCTCCGTGCTTCCGTGCAGGGTCACGGGGTAGACCTTCAGGCTGACCGTCACCTCGCCGACCTGCACTTCGTCCTCAAACATATTGCCTTCATACAGACGAAGCGCATATGTGTACTCCCCTGCGGGCTTGTCCGCGGGAACGTCGATCTCACAATAAACCGCACGCGTGTAATCCGCCTTTTGCTCGGTGACCTCGTCGTTCAAAAGCGCGTCCGCGCGGTAATAACCGTCGTCGCACATGTGCATGTCTTCGATGTTGAGCGAAACGCCCTCGGGCGCGGCAATGCGCACGGTGGGACGCGCGCCGCTCTGCGAAAGTTGCGGCCGCTTGCCGACGTTCAGCGCCCAGTCGGTGTCCTTGCAGACCAACAGCTGGAACGCGGCGTTCATTCCTCTCGCCGTGCAGAGTGAGAGCGTTTTGGGCATCTCCTCGATCTGCGACGGGGTAAATCTCTGGTACGAGCCGTAAATCAGCTTGTACGTTTCGGGTGCAAGTGCGTAGCGTAGCATGTTTTTTACTTCCTTTCTGTAGTCAAAGGAGCACTTAAGAACCTTTCTTTTCAGAAGAAAGGTTCTTAAGAATCTCCAAAGAAAATCTATTGCTTATTTCTCTCGAGACGGCAGTCTCGGGCAATAAAAGTTTTTGAAAATCCAAAAAACTTTTTTCAAAAAGTTTTTTGGCAGGGATTCTTAAGGGACAGCGTCCCTTAAGCCCCGCGGGAGCGCTTTATTTCCGATACTCCGCCGCCAGCTTTTCAAACGCGGGCAGGGAGCGGCGAATCTGATCGGTAGAAACGCAGTAAGAAATGCGCACGTAGCCGGGGCATCCAAAGCTGTCGGACGGCACGAGCAGAAGCTCATACGCCTTGGCTTTTTCGCAGAACGCGCCCGCATCGGGCTCGGGCGACTTGACAAAGAGGTAGAACGCACCGTCGGGATAGACGCATTCAAATCCGTAGGAGGTCAGCGCGCCGTACAGCAGGTCGCGGTTTGTGCGGTAGACCTCCATGTCGGACGTTTTGCCGAGGACGGAAGGCACGAGCTTTTGCATCATTGCGGGTGCGCAGACAAAGCCGAGCGCGCGTCCCGCACCGCAGACCGCTGCGTAGACCTCGGCATACTCGGGCATGCGGTTGCAAACCACGATGTAGCCGATGCGCTCGCCGGGGAGCGAAAGCGATTTGCTGTAGGAATAGCAGACCAGCGTGTGATCGTAGAGGTTGGTCAGATACGGAACCTCCGCCGACGCGTCATAGACCAGCTCGCGGTACGGCTCGTCGGACAGCAAAAAGATCGGATGCCCGTACTGCGCGGAGCGTTCTTTGAGAAGGGCGCAAAGCGTCTCCAGCGTTTCTGCCGAGAGCAACGCGCCCGTCGGGTTGTTGGGCGAGTTGATGATGACCGCCTTGGTGTTTTCGTTTAAGATTTCACGCAAGGCGTCAAAGTTGATCTGAAACTTTTGGGTGTCTGCGGGAACGACGCGTACGACCGCGCCCGCCTGCTCCGCAAACACGCGGTACTCGGGAAAGAAGGGCGCGATGACCACAACCTCGTCCCCCGCGTTGCAAAGCGCGTTCAATGATACGGTCAGGGATGCCGCCGCACCGCAGGTCATGTAGAGATCCTCGGGGCGCACGCCTGCGCCGAAACGCGCGTTGATGTCGTCTGCGATTGCTTTGCGTGTCGCGGGCGCGCCCTGCGCGGAGGTATAGCCGTGCAGCGCAACGGGATCCGTCTCGGTCAGCAGATGCACCATG
>JAFQII010000184.1 GCA_017397605.1 Clostridia bacterium | reverse complement strand
ATCCGGAAGTGCCTAAAGACAAATTCTCAACTTTGGAACAAGTAGTTTCGCTTACGCCGTTTATTCTCAAATAATTTGCAAACGCAGTATTTCTTGCCTTGATAACAGCCGCATTGGCAATTGCGCTAGAAAGAACATCTGTAGCATATCCTTCTTCGCCAACTTCAGTATAGTCATCTGCGTTCTCACCCATAAGGAAGGAACTGTCCCACTCGGAGCCAGCATAATACTTTGCAAAGTCTTCTGCGGAGGTAGAACCGCTCATTGTCAAAGAAGCAGCATCTTTCACAAGCGACGCTGCACCTGTATCAAGTGCACCGCCAACAAACGTTGCGGTGTCCTTGATCAAAGAGAACATATCTTCAATTTCGTTCACATACGAAGGCGCAACGAGATCTTCTCCTTCAGCGACCAGCCCTGCCAAATCACCTGTCCACGTTCCAAAATTGGACAATGCTGCCGCAGTCGTTTTGCCTCCTGCCCATCCGTCATAGTCGAGCTTCATCTGATCCCAATCCAATCCAAATGTTTCTTCGAGAGTGGCCATTATCAGTTCATAAGATCCATCACCCGCAGAACAACCAATAATAGATGTGCCTTTAGTTGTGACGCAAACGCCGCCAACGCAGGATGTTGCATTTTCAGCAATCAACTTAATCTCGATCGCGTGCTTGATTTCATCCACCATCTGGATGTCCTTATTTTTCTGAGCCTTGGAAATATAGCTCGTGTAAACGGGAACTGCGACGCCGACGAGGATCGCCATAATCGCAATGACGACAATCAGTTCCACAAGGGAGAAACCTTTGTTTTTCATAAGTAAAATTCCTTTTCTGTATGTAATTCTTTTTTTCTTCATTATGCAAAATTATCATTTTGTTGTCAACAGAATCTCGCGGAATTGGCTGATTTTTGCGTGAAAAACAGCGTTTTTGCGAGTCCCGGAGTTGAGTTCCAAAATCATACACTTTTTTATATCACATTTTTTGAAAAAAAGCAATAGGTTTCGGGCTTTTTCGTGCGAAAAAAGTTTTTAGTGATTGCTCGCAGTGCAAAAAACCGACCTCGCGGGGGGCGAAGTCGGTTTTTGTTGCTTTTACCAAAGGTCGTCGGGGAGCGTGATGCCGCTTGTTGTTCCTTGCGATTGCTCCTGCGGCGGGGTTGATTCCTCGCGGGAGACGACAGTTCTGATTTTGAAATCACAATTCCATAAGTGTTTGGGTATTATCCTCCGAATACTCGATTTCCTCGGAGAAAATGCGTGCAAGGCTGCAAAGGGTTGACGCGTCGGTTGTTTGCGCAGCGGACGCCAGCAAGCGCTCGCACGTCATGCAAAAACGCAGTGCAATGCGGAAATCCGTCTCATCCCACGACGGTGAGCAATGGCGGAAAATCAAGTACGCCAGCACACGTTCGGCTTCCCTCTCGCACGCCGCGGGCATGACGCTGTCGGACGCGTAGCAAGCAAACAGCTCCTTGTGCGCGCAGTCGAGGTACTCCAGCGACGCGAGGACTGTACGCACCTGCTCATCGGGCGCAAGAGTGATATCAAACGCTGCAGCAAGGGCATGCAGACGTTTTGCATAGGGACACGGCGACGAGAGAATTTCGTACGCTCTCTCCCGCAAGGGATGGATGTCAAACGGTATGTCTTCCTGCATGGCAGGAGTGTCCTCCAGCAACACAAAGCTGCGGTAGTCTCCGCCCAGAATCACGCGGCAGGCTTCCTCACAGGACATACCGATACCGACTTCCATGCCGCGCGCCGTTTCATGGTAGAAGCGCGGATGCTCGCGGCAGATTTCGCAGAGGCTGTCTTCGCCAAGCTGCAGAATCAACTCGCAGAGCCCGTCTCCGCGCAAATGCGGACAGCGGTCATCCCCGAAAAGGCGGAAATGCGGTGTCTCTCCGTCATCGATGCTGTTCCGTACCGTTTCGGCATAAGGATGGCTGATCGTTTGGTAGGCTTGCAGGGTATCTGAATCGATGTCGATTTCCCAGCCGACACAGCAGGAGTGCTTGCATTTGTCGGCAATGCATTTGAAGTCTTTGTAATAGGAAGGTGCGTAGAGCTTCATGTCTTTAGCCGATCATATCAATGCCCGTACGGCGAATGGTATAATCCTTGGTGTTGGTGTGCATGATCGATCCCTGCAAACGGATTGCCTGCGAGGACGAGCCGACAAGCACGTGATATTTGCCGTCTTCGGCTACCCAGCGGTGGAGCGAAACGTTGTAGTAGGACAAGTCGCGTTCCGTCAGCATCATCGTGACCGTTTTGGTTTCGCCTGCGTTCAGCTCGACCTTGGCGAACTTTTTGAGCTCCTTGATCGGCTTGGGTACGGTGGAAACGGGGTCGCAGATATACAGCTGTGCGATCTCGGTACCGAACACTTTGCCCGTGTTGGTGATCTCAAAGGTGACAGTCCACGTATCATCCGTTTTGCCGATACAAAGGTTTTTGTAATCGAAGTGGGTGTAAGAAAGTCCATGACCGAACGGGAAACAGATCTCCTCGGGGTGGCGGTCGTAGTAACGATAGCCGACGTTCAGCTTTTCATTGTATTCCATGTACAAGCCGTTGCCGGGATAACCGAGGTCGGTACGCATTTTGTTCGGGAACGTTTCGGACAGCTTGCCCTGCGGGTTGACCTTGCCCGTCAGTACATCTGCGATTGCACCGCCTGCCGCTTCGCCGCCGAGCCACATCTGAACGATCGCCTGCGCCCCCAGCATATCTTCGTCAAAGATCAAAGCACCTCCCGACTGGCAAATGACGACAACGGGTTTGCCCGTGCGCACAGCCGCCTCAACATACATGTCGTAGTTGGGGTTCATATACGGTGTACGGCGGTCGAATTTTTCCGTATCCTCGGATTCCTGCGCGCCGACAAACATCAGCACGGCGTCATAACCTTCTACAAAGGACATAAACTCACCCAGCGTGGGCCAGAGCATCTCTTTGGAGTATGCGTCTTTTTTGTAGCATTCTCTGTAGCCGAATTCCGTGTCCGGCATGAGCTTTTGCAATTCGGCAAGAGGGCTGTCGGTGTACGCGGGCTGTTGAAGAACCTCGGCACTTCCCTGCCCCGAAATAAGCGGGCTGACACCGTATTCACCGATGACGGCGATCTTTTGGTATTTCTCGGCTGTCAACGGCAAGACGTCGTTTTCATTTTTGAGCAGAACGATGCTCTTTGCCGCGATCTCACGCACCAATGCGTGCTGTGCGTCGCGGTCATACGGCTTCTTTTCGGGCTTTTTGCGCGTTGCAAAGGGCAGGACACGTTCTACGGCGGCGTCGATCTCTTCCATGGTGATCTCGCCGTTTTCAAGTCCTGCTTGCAGTTGTTGCAGAATGATCCAGTTGTTCGGCATCTCCAGATCGAGACCTGCGCGAATGGCTTTGCAGATGTCATGCACAGCTCCCCAGTCGGAGACAACCATGCCTTTGTAGCCCCACTCGTCCTTGAGAATTTCGGTCAGCAATTGGCGGTTTTCGGAGCACCAGATCGAGTTGACCTTGTTGTATGCGCACATGATTCCGGTGGGGTTGGATTTCTCCACGGCGATTTCAAACGGACGCAGGTAGATTTCGCGCATCGTACGTTCGTCGACATCGACACTTGCGTCGATGCGGTATTTTTCCTGGTTGTTCATCGCGTAATGCTTGAGGCAGGTCGCCACGCCGTTGCCTTCCGCGCCGTTGATGTACCCCGCAACGATTTCTCCCGCAAGAACGGGATCCTCGGAGACGTACTCAAAATTTCTGCCGCAAAGCATATAGCGCTTGATGTTGGTGCCGGGGCCGAGAATCATCTGTATATCGTGTTCGATGCAATCATCCGCGATTCCCTGTCCCATACGGCGTGCCGCCTCAACATCCCACGATGAACCGAGCGCGCACAGATTGGGGAAATGCGTGCAATTGTCTTCCCGATTGCCGCGAACGCCGTGAGGGCCGTCGGCAAGGTTTTGTCCCTCGATTCCGACACGCGGAATCGGCGCGGTCGCCATCGATGCCGCCCCCGTCAGCAAAGCGGCTTTTTCTTCGAGCGTAAGTTTTTGGATGAGTTCTTTCATATCTGAGTCTCCCGATAACTTCTTGATGTGTTTATAGTATCACAGTTTGTGCTTTTTTGCAACCGTGTGCGGGAACTTTTTTTGGTAAGAAGTGAAGAATCCGGCAAACAGGATTGACTTCTTTTTGAAAAAGTGGTATGATCTTCTCAACATGAATGACAAAAAGGTTTTTTGACATGACGGCTTTTCAAAAGGATGTCCTTGCGCTGATCAAAGCGGCGTTGATACCGAATACAAGCGTGTCGCTCCACGACGGCTTTGACTGGAAAGCGCTGTTGGCTCTCGGGCAGGCGCATCAGATCATACCGCTGTTGTACTACGGCATCAAACGTGCCGGCATTGGTGCGCCCGACGCGGTGCTCGCACGTTTCAAAAGCGAAACACTCGGTTGCATCGTCGCTGACGAAAAGCAATGCCATGCAGTAAACGAGGTTCTGCAGGCTTTTGAAGAGTACGGAATCGATCACATGCCGCTGAAAGGCGTGATCATCAAGCCTCTGTATCCTGCATCGGAAATGCGCATGATGGGCGATGCGGATATCTTGATCCGCGAAACGCAGTACGAACAGATCCGTCCGTTGCTCTTGTCACTTGGGTACGAAGAGGGCGTCAAATCTCCGCACGAATACATTTGGATCAAAAAAGGCTCTTTGTTTTTGGAGTTGCATCACCGCACCTTTGCACCGCGAAACAAGGAGTTTGTCCGATTCTACGGAGACGGATGGCTCAAAGCGTCTCCTTGTGCGGACACGTCCTGCCGTTTTGAAATGGACGATGAAGCGACGCTGGCTTATCTTGCGGCACATCTTGCCAAGCATTACCGCGACAGCGGTGTAGGCCTTCGCCACATGCTCGATATTTGGATGTTTCTGCGCGCAAAGCCCGCAATCGATCAAAAACGGCTTGCGGACGACCTTGCACAACTGCGTCTGGATATTTTTTATGCCAATCTGCTCCAAACATTTTCCGTTTGGTTTGAGGATGCCGAGCCGAACGAGGTGACCGACCTCATCACCAACCGCGTGTTTGCAAGCGGCTCTTACGGAACGCAGAACTCCAAGTCCGTTGTCAATGTCACGGAAGCAATCCGCACGCAAGGACAATTGCGGACGGCACGTTGGTTTTATTTGTTTAGTCTCGTTTTTCCGTCGTATCAAAGCATGTGTTTTAAATACCGCTGGCTCAAACGCTGTCCGGTTTTGTTGCCTGTGATGTGGTTCGTACGGCTTTTTGATATTCTTTTGTTTAAAACCAAAAAGATCAAAAACACCAAACAGAGATTTGACCAAATGACTCCCGAGCTGCTCGACGCGGAACAACGGGAACGCCACGCCGTCGGCCTGCACTTTGCATTCGAGGATGAAGAATAAACACAAAAGCGTCTCTGCTCGGGATGAGCGGAGACGCTTTTTAAATATGGTTTTCCGGGGGATTTTGCATGGTTTTTGTACACCAACTGCATGCATACGCAAACAAAGTGCGGTCGGCGCGGAGTGCGGACAGCAGTGCGTGCACTTGTTCCTGCATGTGAATGCCGTTTTTCATTCGGTGACGCAGAAACAAGGCGTTTTCCATCAGCTCCTTTGCGGCTTGATTTGCCGCTTCTTCCTGCAGGCTGTTTTGCGCAGTCCCGACAGAATCGCAGTCACCGCCGAGAATATGTGCATATTCATGTGCAGTGATATAATAGATCGCAAATTTTTCCAAAAGCCGTTTGGTCTCTGCCGAGCACGCGGGCAGATCCTCAAGCTCACGGCTTGTCATTGAATCATGCAAAAAACGAAACAGCCCCGCTGTGATCGAGATAAAGTAACCGTCTTTGCGCGTTCCGTTGGCATATGCATTGACCGTGCCGTCCAGAATCAAATTGGTGATGACATCAGGTACTTCTTGTTCTCGGCAAAAGGAAAGGTACTCCTGCAACAGCACGAGTGCTTCGTTGACGGAACGCATCCCGTCGAGCATCAGTTCCTCGTCTTCGATGCCTTCGGGAACGAGGGAGCATTGCGGTGCAACCGTTCCGTTTTCCAATCGAAACGAGCCGACAAATGCGAGCTCTCTCGAAAAAGCCACCTTATCCGAAAGACCCAAAATTTCTCCGATCTGCGGCAACAACCATTCTGCGGGTTCGCTGTCTGTTTGTTGTCCGACCGATTGAAACAGCGTAGTCAGCCTGCTTAATCGGCTGAGATACTGTATGGCAACACCAGGAGGCTTAATCTTGTAAAGCTTGCGTGTCAGTTGATCCGCATATGCTTTGCCCCACGATGCAATCCGCGCGTAATCCAGCAGATTGCCGAGTTCGATTTCCGGATACCACCGAAACGTCGGCTGTTTTGCCTGTATGGCAAGATACTCGCACAAACGGCGCAAGCGGTCGGAAAGCTGTACTTGCTTTTGGCGCTCGCTGACCTCGTAGCCCTTCGGTTTCAAAAACAGCTCCGCGTCCACGGTCGAAACGACGGCATTGATGCGATTGATCAGTTGAAAATACGCCTTGATGCGTTCTTTGCCGTTTGCGGTGCCTTGAAGCGCTTGCAGGTACCCGTGATGCGGGTGTGCGCGCAAGATCCGCTTGCGTTCCTCCACCCCGCGGTACAGATTGGATAAAATGATGCGCTCGTATTCGTTTTGATCCGTTTGCGGTCTGACGGTGACCCAATACTGGTTATGATGACGCGCATGTCTCCCAGCATAATTGAGCGCATGCTCCGAATTGACGAGATATACGACGGGAAGATCGATCTGCTTTGCAAGCGAATCGGCAAGCTCCTTGGCTTGCGGCCGCAAATCCAGGGAGTCGGTGCTGCGAATCACACTGCTTTCATTGCTCTTCGGGATCATCTGCCTGCATCACCCCTACT
>JAFQII010000183.1 GCA_017397605.1 Clostridia bacterium | reverse complement strand
ACACTATGATATGCAATAAACATATTTTCGGAGGTAAAAAATGAAAATTATCGTTTGCGAAAACTATGATGAAATGTCCGTGGAAGGCGCAAAGATCTTTGCCGCTCTCCTCAAGGAAAAACCCAACTGCATCCTCGGTCTTGCTACCGGTTCTACCCCCGTCGGCATGTACAAAGAGCTTGCAAGACTCAACAAGGAAGGCGAGATCTCTTTCAAAGACGTCACCTCGTACAACCTTGACGAGTACTATCCCCTCGCTCCCGATCACGATCAGAGCTACCGCTATTTTATGAACCAGAACCTCTTTAACAACGTCGACATCGACATTGCCAAGACGCACGTTCCGGACGGTCTCGCAGAAGATCCCGCTGCTATGGGCGCGGCTTATGACGCAGAGATCGAGGCAGCAGGCGGTATCGACCTGCAGGTTCTCGGCCTCGGCCCGAACGGTCACATCGCATTCAACGAGCCCGAAGATGAGCTCTACGTCGGCACTCACCTCACCGGTCTGACCGACAGCACCATCGAGGCTAACTCCCGTTTCTTTGCAAGCAAGGCTGACGTTCCTACGCAGGCTGTTACGATGGGTATCGGCACGATCATGAAAGCAAAGAAGATCGTCGTTCTTGCAAGCGGCAAGGCAAAGCATGCAGTCATCGAAAAAATGCTGGACGGCCGTATCACCACGCAGGTTCCCGGCACGATCCTCAAATGCCATCCCGACGTTACCTTGATTTGCGACAAGGCTGCAATGGAAGGCTGATTTCATCCTCGAGACAACAAAAAGCACTTCGGCATGAAGTGCTTTTGTTTTTTACATTTGTTTGCAAAACAGATCGTCGAGGGTGACGGAAAACATATTGGCGATCGGCAGGAGCAACGGGAGGTCGGGGTAAGAACGACCTTGCTCCCACTTGGAGACCGCCTGCACCGTCACGCAAAGGAAGTTTGCCACCTCGCGCTGTGTCATACTCCGCTCGATACGGAGCTTGCGGATATTTGATCCGATATGAAGTTCCAAATCTACAGACCTCCTGTGAAATAAGCCTTGCCGCACACAGGTTTTCTGTATGGCGCAAAAGCGCATCCCGAAGTTTTTTCCTCCGAGAATGCGCTGTTTGCGCTATTGCTCGCTACATGCGCTATGCACGCAAAGAGTGTTTGAGTGCTTTTGCGTTTAGTAGGCGAGCAATACGGCGTCTCTTGCGGAAACAAAAGACATAGTCATATTGCTTCGCCTCCTTTCGTATTGATATGTTGCACCGCGTACAAGCCGTCTGCAGTCCGTCTCGCTCGGTACAATTGCATTGTAACAGATTGTATCTGTTTTGTCAAGTGGGTTGGAGTATACCGCTGGTTGAATCAAACGGTATAAGTATCGTAGACTTCCCCGTCAAGATTTTTCCAGCAGAAGGTGTGATTCTCGTACATCATATAGCTGTTGCAGGAGCCGCCTTTGGGGATCGAAACAGATCCCGGGTTGAGAATCAGCACGTCACCGCAAACCGTATGCTCGGGAATGTGCGTATGACCGTGAAGCAAAATATCTCCCATGCCGATCGGCGGCAGGTTTGCACAGTTATAGATATGTCCGTGCGTTGCAAAAATCGTGTGCCCGTCGATCTCAACAAGCGCATAGTCCGCCAGCACCGGAAAATCTAAAACCATTTGGTCGACCTCGGTGTCGCAGTTGCCGCGTACGCACAAGAGCTTGTTTTTGCGTTCGTTGAGTAGCTTGGCTACAACTTTTGTGTCATAAAGCTCCGGCAAATCGTTGCGCGGACCATGATACAACAGGTCTCCCAAGAGCAAAACCTTGTCCGGTTGTTCAATTTCAATGCGCTCTGCAAGCTTTGTCACAAAGTAGGACGAGCCGTGCAAATCGGATGCGATCATCAGTTTCATACAAGTTCTCCAATCAGAGCTTATTCTCGGTCAGCCATGCCGCGATGTCTTTTGCAACATCGCCCATGCATCCCTCATCATAAGGCAGACGCAAGCCCGAGGTGCGGATGGCATCCTCGAATGTCTTGGTTCCGCCGAGATCTACGAACGCAAGGTAGCGTTCCCATGCTTCTTTGGGATCCTTGAGCGACAGCATCCAGAACTGGAACGCGACCGCCTGCGCCATACAGTAATCAATATAGTACAGCGGATGCAGGTAGATGTGCAGTTTGAACTGCCAGCCCGATCCGCGGCAATAGAACGGTGTATCGTCCAGATGCAGATGCGGACGGTATTTCTTTTCGAGAGACATCCAGACGTCGTTTCTTTCGTCGGGGGTGAGTTCCTCGTTCTCGTACATGATGTGCTGGAACTCGTCAACCATACAGCCGTACGGGATAAAAGACAAGGAATCTGCCGCATGGCCGTACTCGTATTTTGCGGTCGCATCACCAAAGAACAGGTGATGATAGTCCTGCGTCAAGAACTCCATGCTCATCGAATGCACCTCGCACGCCTCCATCGTGGGGGATGCAACGTAGGAAGGAAGATTGTTTTTGAATGCGCGGTATGCGGCAAAAGCGTGTCCCGCTTCATGCGTCAAAACGTCTACGTCATCGGACGTGCCATTGAAATTGGAGAAAATGAACGGAGACTTATAGCCTATAATCGTTGAGCAATATCCACCGGGAGCTTTGCCTTCCTTGCTGAGTACGTCGAGCAGCTCGTTTTCGTACATAAAGTCGATAAACTCTGCGGTTTCTGCATGCTTGGAGTCGTACATCTGCTTGCCCGCGGCAAGGATCTCTTCTGCCGTGCCGAACGGCGTCGCGTTTCCGTCGGGGAACAAAAATCCGTCGTCGTACATATGAATTTCGTCCACACCGATGCGTTTCTTCTGGTCTTCTTTCATCATGGTGACAACGGGAACGAGGTCTTCTGCAATTTGTTTGCGGAACGCCTTGAGTTCATCGTAGCCGTAGCAGTTTCTGCCCAGACGGTCGTAGCCGAGCTGCAGATAGTTGTCATGCCCGAGCATACGCGCCTGCGCGTTACGTACCTTGACAAGCTTACCGAAAATGCTGTCAAGCTCTTCTCTGTGAGCATCAAAGAAACCGCCTTCTTTTTCGTACGCCATTTTGCGGATCGCGCGGTCGGGAGACTGCTTGTACATTCCGAGCATGGGAAGCGGAATGGTCTCGCCGTCCCATTCGACGGTTGCACGCGAGTAAAGCTGCTGATACTCCGACTCCAGCTTATTTTCTTCCTGCATCAGCGGAATCAACTCGGGCTTAAAGGAGCGGACGGAGATCTCAAGATCAAGGAAAAACAAGTCTCCCAGCTCGGAAACAAGTCCCTCTCTGTGAGGAGAATCCAAAAGCGCTTGATAGACAGCCTGCAACGCCTCGTTGACCAACGGATATTGCTCATCAAGAAACGTTTTTTCGGCATTATAGAATTCATCTCTTGTGTCGATCGTAAAACGAATGCGCGCGATCGCCGCAAGCGTAGAAAACGTTCCGAGCTCTTTTTCGCAAGAGCGGAATGCATCTGCAGCGCTCTTGGCATCGGGTGCGTTTTTGATCGTCTCGACAGCAACAGCACATACGTTTTTGAGCGAAACAAAGTCGGGACGGGTGTAAGGCATTTGAGAAAATTTCACAGTAGGTCATCCTTTCTGTTGTAAGATCAGTTTGGTATATGCTGAAAACGCAGATGGAATCGCATAGGTCTCGGCAAGCTCGTCTGCCGTAGCCATGATACGGTTCTCCTTGTCTTCAAAATAGCCTGTCATCAGGTAGGCGCTCATGTGCCATTCGATATGTGTAAAAATATGCTT
>JAFQII010000002.1 GCA_017397605.1 Clostridia bacterium | reverse complement strand
CTGCAACCAAAAGCGTGGTCGATCCGGTGGGAACGGGAACGCGTTGAGCAGAACCGATAAGCTTGCCGTTAAGCTCGGGAATAACGAGACCGATTGCCTTTGCAGCGCCGGTGGAGTTGGGAACTATATTGACTGCGCCTGCGCGGGATCTTCTGAGGTCGCCTTTTCTCTGCGGACCGTCAAGGATCATCTGGTCGCCGGTGTAAGCGTGAACGGTGGTCATGATACCGCTCTGGATTGATGCATAGTCGTTGAGAGCCTTAGCCATGGGAGCCAAGCAGTTGGTGGTGCAGGAAGCTGCGGAGATGATGGTATCATCAGCGGTAAGGGTCTCGTTGTTTACGTTGTAAACGATGGTGGGAAGATCGTTGCCTGCGGGAGCGGAGATAACAACCTTCTTAGCGCCTGCGGTAATGTGTGCAGAAGCTTTCTCTTTGGAAGTGTAGAAACCGGTGCACTCGAGAACGACGTCAACGTCGAGAGCGCTCCAGGGGCAGTTTGCAGCGTCTTTTTCTGCGTAGATCTTGATCTCCTTGCCGTCAACTACGATGGAATCCTCGGTAGCTTCAACAGTGTGGAGAGGAGTGGTGCCGAGCTTGCCGCAGAATGCACCCTGAGCGGTGTCATACTTCAGCAGGTGAGCGAGCATCTTGGGGCTGGTCAAGTCGTTGATAGCAACGATCTCGTAACCCTCAGCGTCAATCATCTGGCGGAAAGCCAAACGACCGATACGGCCAAAGCCGTTAATTGCAACCTTAACAGACATGATAAAAATCCTCCGAAAATTTAATTTTTATATTTTCTTTTTTTACCAAAGTATATTGTATAACAAATTTAAGAAAAAAACAAGTGGTTTTATAGAAATTTTATCTGCCGAAATGCAGATTTTATTGTCAATTATTTCCAATATACTCGCGCACGCGCAGTTTAACGCCGCTCCTGTCGGCGATTGCTTTGCACATCACAAGCTGGTATTTGTTCAAAAAATCACCCACGACAGACATCTGAACGTCCGGCACGTGCATTTTGCACGCTGTTGTAAATGCGAGCAATGCCTCAAACGCTTTTTCACCGTAAACAGGCTTGCACAGCGAAACATATTCCGCGGCATCGGGTGTGTTAAGACTGACGGAAACACAGTCGATAAGCCCCGCGAGTCTCGGGGTAACGTCCTCGCCGTGAATCAATGCGGCGTGGCCGTTGGTATTGATACGGATCGGTAGGGAAAACTGTGCTTTTAACAGCCGCGCTGATTCTACCAGCGTGTCAATTCGGATCATAGGTTCGCCGTAGCCGCAAAATACAAATTCCCGGCAGGCTGGGAAATAGAGCGTTTTGACCGCTTCAAAGACCTCTGCAGCGGTCGGCTCCTTCTCCAACCAGAGGCTTTCGCTTCCGTAAGCTCCTTCGGCGTTGTTGCGGATGCAAAACCTGCATGCGTTGGTACAACGGTTGGTCAGGTTGATGTAGATGCCGTTTCCGACACGGTATGCGTATGTGTTAGCCTTCAATGCCAAACAGCCTCCTTGCATTTTCTTCCGACTGATGTTCTATGGTTTGAAACGGAACACCGCGCAGTTCGGCGAGCTTTTCAACGGTAAAATACATCTTGCCGCTGTCGTTGCGTTTGCCGCGAAACGGTACGGGTGTCAGATAAGGGCAGTCCGTTTCGGTCAAAAAACGGTCGTCGGGGACCATTTTGGCGACCTCAAGCGCATGGCGTGCGTTTTTAAAGGTCACAACACCCGAAAACGAGATGTACCAACCCATTTTGAGCAGGATCTCTGCCATTTCCACACTGCCGGAATAGGAGTGAAACACGCCCCTGACCGTCGGAAACTCTTTGATGATTGACAATACGTCTCCGTGCGCATCACGGTCGTGGATAATCACGGGATAGCCCGTTTTTTCCGCCAGTTCGAGCTGTGCGCGAAACGCTTTTTGCTGAACGTCTCTCGCGGGTGTTTCGTAATAATAATCCAGCCCGATTTCGCCGATTGCAACGACCTTGGGCTCCTGCAGAAGCGACTCGACGACCGAAACGTCGACTTGCTCTGCGTGGTCGGGGTGAAACCCGACCGCCGCATATACCTGAGGATATTTGTTTGCAAGACGGATCGCCTCGCGCGAGCTGCGCTCGGAACAGCCGATGGTCAGAATGCCGCTCAGCCGTTCCTCCGAAAACATGCGCTCAAACAGCGCTTCTCTGTCTTCGTCGTAAGCACGATCGTCATAGTGTGCGTGTGAGTCAAACATCAGTGAATCTTGCTCCCTGCGGGAATTGCGTCGTCTAAGAACAGCACGCGTGCTTCGTCGCCGCAATCTGCCGCCAAAATCATACCAAAGCTCTCGACGCCGCGAAGCTTGACGGGCTTGAGATTGGTGACAAGCACGAGCTTTTTGCCGATCAGGTCGGCAGGCGCGTACCATTTGGCAATGCCCGAAACAACTTGGCGGGTCTCTGCTCCGATATTCACCTGCAATTTAAGAAGCTTGTCGGACTTTTCGACAGGCTCGCAAGCGATGACCTCGCCGACGGTCAGTTCGACCTTGGCAAAATCCTCGATGCCGATGAGCCCGACGGGAACATCCTCCTTGGGCTTCTCGGCTTTCTTTGCTTTTTCTGCCTCTTTTGCGGCTTTTGCGGCTTTTGCCTTAGCCGCCTGCTCTTTGTTGTATGCTTCCATGAACTTCTTTTCGTCGATACGGGAGAACAGAATCGGCGTCTCGCCCAGCTCGTTGCCCGTATTGGGGTAGGAGTATGCAAACGTACCGTCGCAGATTTCTGCGGTCTTCGCGGTGATGATTGCATCGATCTTTGCTGCTGCGTCAGGCATGAAAGGAGTTAACATAATGTTGCAAAGGCGGATGCTCTCGATCAGGTTTGCCATGACGTTTGCAAGCTCATCCTTGCGGCTTTCGTCCTTGGCAAGCACCCACGGGGTCGTCTCGTCAATATATTTGTTGCAAGCGCGAAGGGCGACAAAAATCTCTTCGCAAGCCTCTGCGACGCTGTATTTGTCCATCAGTTCATAGGCTTTTGCAAGCTGACTGCTGACGGTGGTTTTGAGCGTAACGGCAAACTCGTTGTCCTCGCCTACAGGTGCGGGAACGATGCCGCCGAAGTACTGCTTGATCATTGCGCAGGTGCGCGATACAAGGTTGCCGAGTGTATTGGCGAGATCTGCGTTTGTACGCTTGACCATCAATTCATACGTAATGCAGCCGTCATTGTAGAAGCCCATCTCGGACAGCAGATAATGACGCACGGCATCGAGACCAAACTTTTCGACAAGCTCGTCACCGTAGATCACGTTGCCCTTGGATTTGGACATCTTGTCATCGCCCGAAAGAAGCCACGGGTGTCCGACAACCGTCTTGGGCAGGGGGAGCCCCAACGCCATCAGGAAGATGGGCCAGTAAATCGTATGGAAACGGACGATATCCTTGCCGATGATGTGGAGATCGGCAGGCCAAAGCTTGCCAAACTGTTCGGTCGGGTTTTCGGTATCGTAGCCGATCGCGGTGATATAGTTGTTGAGTGCATCCAGCCAAACGTAGGTGACGTGCTTTTCGTCAAACGGAACAGGGATACCCCAGTTAAAGGTCGAGCGCGAGACGCAAAGATCCTGCAAGCCGGGCTTGATAAAGTTGTTGAGCATCTCGTTTTTGCGGGAGACGGGAACGATAAAGCCCTCGTGAGACTCAATATACTCCGTCAATCGATCGGCGTATTTTGACATGCGGAAATAGTATGCTTCTTCCTGCTTGGTTCCGACGGGACGCCCGCAGTCGGGACAGCAACCGTCCTTAAGCTGGGAGTTGGTCCAGAACGATTCGCAGGGGGTGCAATAGGGT
>JAFQII010000182.1 GCA_017397605.1 Clostridia bacterium | reverse complement strand
GAATGTCGGAATCGTTGATACGGTCGATATATTGCTGATATTCGCTGTCAAGCTCGGTATCACCGGTCATATCGCCCGTAACGATAAGGCTTTCAACGTTATGTTCCGCAAAAAACTCAAGCGCCTTCTCCCACTTGTCAAGAGAGCCGAAGCCAAGAGATTCGAAGTTCATATGCACGTCCGAGGTTGCGCCGAAGGTGTACTGTACCTCGCCGAGCTCCAATCTCTTCGTATGATCGATATTTATAACGTCAGCCGCATCCTCTATGTTCGGATGCTCTTCGAGAAAACGGCGGTCGCACTCGAAAACAGCCAACTTGGTAACTTCCGCAGGCAGATAAGCCCCGTCCTTGATGTCAAAGCTTACCGTTCCGCCCGTTATATCTATACAAGCGAATTCGTCATAATCCCCCAGCAGACCGTTTTCATCGGCAAAATATACCAGATAATACCCGTCTTTTTTTCCACCTGAAAGCGGTGCGACGATAAGTGTTCCTTGCGCAAATCCGGCTTTATCCTTTTCATCTCCACTGAAAGTATAGCTAAGATCAACCATTTTTTCAAAACCTATCTCTTCAAAAATTGCCGTAACCGTATGATCCGCAGAAATATCATTGAGAGTAAACACCGTAACAGCGCCCTTGCTTTCTCCGTCAACCGTTACGTCTTTAACACGATAACCAGCATTCGGAGATATTATCAAGGTCTGTTCTGCGCCGATCTCGAGCAAGGTTTCCCCTGCGGGAAAAATATCACCGTTTTCGTTTTGAACAACGGTGAGAACACACTGTTCTGTCTTTGTAAAATACTTTACGATAAATACGGTTGACACTGCCAACAGCACCGCGAGAATTACTATAAATAACCATTTTGCCGTCTTTGATGTGAAAAAACTTTTACTTTTGTGTTCCATTTCAAATCTCCTTGTTGGCTTTGATTTAAGCTTATAATAGCACAAACGTGCAGATTTTTCAATAGCAACGAAAAAACAGGATATTTTGTCAAAGGCGTTTTTTCATACATTTCCATTACAATTAGGTGTTATATATTAATGAATAATAACACAATATTATTTATATTTCTTGACGAATATGGACAGTTTAAAAAAGTAAAAATCACTTCAGAGGCTATTATTTAGTTTTGTTTCAATCTGTATAAAGTTTTCCGTATATCAGGCAATCATGCACTCCGTCATTTAACGAAAAACAATGGCGCAGATGACCTTCTTTTATAAAACCGTTCTTTTCAAGAACTCTTTGTGATGCGATATTATTCGGCTCGACAGAAGTAAAAATGCGTTCAAGCTTTAATCTCTCCTTTGTCAAGTGTCAATTTTTGATACGCTATAAACAAAAAAGAAAGACGCTCCCGCGGAGCGTCTTTTGGATTGTAACTTATTCCAGAATGTTGGACGTGATCTGGTCGACGCCCATTTCGATGAGACGCTCTGCGTCCTCGAGTCTGTCGACGGTCCAGCAGTTGACGACGATGCCGTGCTTGTGGAGCTCCTCGACGTTTTCCTTGGTCAGGCAGGTAAACATCGCGTCGATGTCCATTTTGTGCTCGACGAGCGTTGCGATCGTCTCGGGGCTCGCATCGCAAACCAGCCACTGTGCTTTGACGGTCGGGTCAACCGCACGCAGGTTGATCAGGTTCTGCAGCGAGAACGAAATGTAGATCATGCCGCTCTCGTAGTCCATCTCGCGGATGATCCCCAAAACGGTCTCCATATCCTCAACGGAGTAAGCGCCTTTAAACTCCAGAATGCAGTTTTTGCCGTAGCGCTTGCAGATCTTGATGTACTCCTGCAGGGTGGGCATCATCAGGTCAAAACGGTCAAACGTGCCGTCGATGTCCTTGTAGCGAAGCGACTGCAGTGCGTGCAGGGTGGAAGCTTCGGGATACAGCTTGTCGATGCAGTTACGCTCGGTGTGATCGTCGTGGCAGAGCACAAAATTGCCGTCTGCGGTCTTGCGCACGTCGGTCTCGATGCCGAAATAGCTTCTGTTGCCTGCGGCGACGAAAGCGGCGCAGGTGTTCTCGCGCTCCAAGCCGGAAAGTCCGCGGTGTGCGACGATGACGGCTTGCTTGTGATCGGGAATTTTGATCGTGTTCATCATAGGTAACAGCCTCCGAAATGGTTTTTGTTGTTATGTTCAGTATAGCACACTGTCAAAAAAAGTCAAGTACAAATCACGCGTTTACTGTGGAATAACGCTCTCGTCGATCGTGCCGAGGTAGGTTTCCCAGTACAAAACCTCATCGACGTCACAGCTCTCAAAGCACTCGCGCAGAATATAGGCGTACAAGCGCGCCTTGGCTTGCAGGTTCTCAAACTGAAATACCTCGGCAAGCCCGTCTGCTTCGGGATTGAACAGGTTTTCCATGATCCGCGCGCGGTCCTCGGTCGGGAACGTACGCGCGTAGCTGTCCACGAACCAGACATTGGCATCGTTGCTCTCGTTCCACGCGGTGTAACGGGTGTATTCGTAGTAGTCGTCATAAGAATACGCATATACGTTTTCGATCGGCGTCGCCGCTTCCCACAGCAACATCCAGTCGCGCTCGGCTGTGGACGACATATGCGTGATCCGACGGTCAAACACATGCGACAGCTCGTGCGGAATGTCATATTTCAGGTTGTTGTGCACATCCACCGCAACCAGAATGTAGCCGTCGCTGTCGGTGGTCACGCCACCTGCCTGTGAAAGAGAACGGTCCGACGTGCCGTAGATCGTCCCGCAAAGGTAGATCTGCAAGCCGCGGTGCGTCTCCGCGTAGCTCTCGCGCAACATCCCTTCGGGATAGCGCATGAGAATTTCCGACACGGTTTTGACCGCGCCGTAAATGGTGTACAGATCCATTTCCGCCGCGCCGACGTAGTCGTACAGCACAAAGTCGTTGCCGTCCGAGCCGTACAAAAGGTCGACGCCCGTTGCCTGCTCGGTCTCCAATGCGATACGGTCGATTTCGGAAGCCAGCTCCGATTCCGACAGCAGCAGCGTCTCGATCTTTTCGCCCTTCTCTGCCGCGGCAGGCAGATCGTACCAGAACAGCTCCGTACCGTTTTCGCTGTATTGCAGCATCAAAACAGCACCGTTTTGCAAAAACACCGTTTGCACGCCGTAACCATCCGTCTCGGTATCGAATTCGGACAATATAACGCCCTCGCGCAAGTCATAAAAACGCACGCGGTAGTTTTCTGTATCATCATTGCGCAACACGGTCGCGGCACAGCCGTGCATAATATCATCGAGCATTTCGATGTCTTCCAGCGGGGCATAAAAGCGCTTGCCGTCTTCGTCCGTTCCGCCCAGAATGACCGCACCGTCTCTGTGATACCGCCACAGATCGCCGTACATTGCACCGAGCTCATCGGCCACATACTGCCTTTCGGTACTGCCGTCCTCACAGTTGACGGACAGCATACCCGTTTCGGAATAGCGCAGATAGAACATGCCTTCCGCGGCGTCGATGCCCCAATAAGCGCCCTCTCCCGCGTCAATTTCCTGTTCCGTACCGTCTTGCAAATTGCGCAAAACCAGCAAGTTGCCCTCGTACAGCGCCAGCAGATACCGTCCGTCGGGCGACACGGAAACGTTTTGAGGCAGAACGGCACTTTCGTCCTGCGCCTCGGTCAACACGGTTTTGGTTCCGTCGGTGTTGTAGATCACCGTTTCAAACACCGCCAGATTGACGCACCAGAGTCTGCCGTCGTCCAAAATACCCGTCGCATTCCACGGCGGAATCGTCAATTTGCAAAGCAGCTCTCCCGTCGTCAGCGAGTACATGCAATGCTTGCTCTCCTCTGTCCAGTACGAAAGGTGCAGGATCTCACCGCGGGACTGCGCCGTAAAACCATCCGCGTCGGGCAAATCGATCGGAAAACGGTACAGATGCTCCGTTTCCGTCGGTTCGCAAACCGCGGGACGCGTTGCCGTTTCGGGCAATACGCTCTGTCCGTGCAGGGTAAAATAATCCTCCTCTACCGGATCGTCGGGCGGAAGCTCTATTTCGGAGCTTGTGTCGCCGGAGCCTGTACTGCCGGAGCTTGTGTCAAGGCTCGCATCCCCGCTCGATTCCGCCATACTTTCCGTCACGG
>JAFQII010000181.1 GCA_017397605.1 Clostridia bacterium | reverse complement strand
AGTACGGAAAGACTGTTCTGGAAGATTGCGGTTGCGGTAGTTGTCAGAATTACTATCAAGCGATAACGAAAGTCTCGGATCCAATCAAACGCTTTTTTGATTCCATCGGAGTAGATCCGCAAAAATCTCCCGAAGCCACATGGTGGTATACCAATGAAAACGGGGTTGCATATTATTCGCTTACGTTTCATGTTGTAGGTACTATCATAAACGCTGTTGATACTTGGAGAACGTTGGAAGATAACCGTTCCGAGCAGATGATCGAACATTTTTATGAGATAGACAAGGGGTTTCGGATTGGATTTACGTCCAAGGACATCATTCTTCTCGAAAAGGATTTTCCGACACCGTGCATACAGCTCGAAATAGACGCCTATTTACCGTGGGTGCTGGATTGAACGTTTTTAACCTATACGAAAAAGGGGATAACCATGGATTTGTATGAACAATATTTTGAGCAGTATGCAGAAGGCTTTTCCTTTGAGCCTTCGGGGCATATCACAGCTCAACTGTTTGATATTGAAATAGAAATTGATGTTTTTGAACACAACTCCCCGTATGCTCACAGAGAATGGGCACAGGTGAGCTTAAAAAAGGGAGATTTGACATACAATTGTCGTTTTTGTGACCGACATGTTTATCAACACGGTTTTTATCCCGTCAAAATTGACGGACAGCAAATGATTCTTTTTAGCAAAACATTGTACGGTTTTGTTTTGTTAAACGCCGACACATTGGTTGTCGAATATGAGTATTTTCCAAAACATGTTCTTGCATCGGGAGAGGATTTTGAAGAATCTTTTATCGTATGCGGTGTAAAGCAGCTTGGTCACATCCTGTTTTTTGAGGGGTGCTATTGGGCGTGTCCCGATGAATGTTTTGCATTTGATTATGACAAAAAACTGTTTTTGGATCTTTCAAGGCAGTATGATGTATTTCCGGCAGACGAAGTGGTCATACAGGACGACACCATTATGATTTGCTGTACAGACAAAAACCTGCCTCCAAAAGAAGCTGTTGTTTCCAAGCAGGATTTGATAAACGATATCATTCAATACGGAACAGCAGATTTTTAAAGCTTGTGATTGATAAAAAGGATACATACCATGAAACCGATCATCGGAATCGTCACGGACATTGACAATAATCTTGTCACGGCCGTGCCGGATGCTTACAACAAAGCCATCGAGCAAGCGGGCGGAACGCCGATCGTCTTGCCTTACGTACGCGACGAACAAACGCTCGCGGAGTTTGTCGCGCTTTGCGACGGGTTTTTGTTCTCGGGCGGCGCGGACATCGACCCAAGGCGGTATGGGGAAGAAGCCAAGGAAACCTGCGGCGGCATCGAGCCTTACCGCGATGCGATGGAGTTTTTGCTGTTTCAAAAAGCGCTGAACGCATCCAAGCCGATCCTTGCGATCTGCCGCGGCATTCAGCTTGTCAACGCGGTGCTGGGCGGAACGCTGTACCAAGACATTCCCAGCGAGGTACATACCGAGATCGCACACAGACAAACAGAGCCCAAGTTTTCGCCCTCTCACGAGGTAAACGTGCTTGCCGACACGCCGTTGCACGGGCTGGTGAACACGGACCGCATCCGTGCAAACAGCTTTCACCACCAAGCGATCAAAACGCTTGCAAACAGGCTAAAAGTCATGGCAACCGCCGACGACGGCATCATCGAAGCCGTCTGGGCACCCGACCATGGCTATCTCCGCGCGTATCAGTGGCACCCCGAACGTTTGTTTGAAATCGATGAAAGCAACCGACTGATTTTTGAGAATTTTATTGAGGCGTGCAGAAAGCATAAGCCATACAACGGATAAAAACGTGCTCGAATGAGCAGATACATACTTTTTTGGGGAAGAACATGAAGCAAAAAATCAACCTGACAAACATCTTGTTTTGCATCTATTGCCTTGTGTTGATCTGGGTCGTATTGTTTAAGGCGTCCTTTTCGTGGGATGCGATACGGCTTTTGGTGCGCGAGCGGGAGATCAATCTCATCCCGTTTTACGGGCTGGGGGAATGGGTATTTTTAAACCGCGAGATGCTGTTGAACATCATCATCTTTGTCCCGATGGGAACATACCTCTGCATGCTGGGCGCATCGGCAAAAACAGCAGTTCCGTACGGTTTTTTGGTCAGTCTTTGTTTGGAAACGATCCAGCTTGTGACACGGCTGGGCACCTTTGACGTGACGGATCTGATCACCAACACGCTCGGCACGGCGATCGGTATGTGCGCATACCTTTTGTTGCGCTTGCTTGTCAAGGAAAAGAAAACCGCCGACCGCGCGGTCAATATCGTCGCTTGCACAGTAGCAGGGGGTGTTGCGTTGCTGGCGGTTGTGCTGGTTTTGGCAAACAGATAAGACAGGGCTTGTGTCGGAGAGAGGGGTGCAGGAGCGCTTAAGAGGCTCTGCCTCTTAAGAATCTCCGCCAAAAACCTTTTTATAAAAAGGTTTTTGGATTTCCAAAAATTTTGATTGCCCGACACTGTCGTGTCGGGAAGAGGGGATAATGAGAGTTAAATATACAAAAACCGTGTTTTTTATGGTTCTTTGCTTGTTTTTGGTGCTTGCGCTTTTGGGCTTGGCTGTGGGGTTTATGCACGACGGCGAGGTCGGCGGGGTGTTTGTCATTGCGTTGTTGCTTGCGGTCGTCGCCGCGGGGCTGTGGTTTTATTTTCATTTCGGCATTTTTGTCGGCAAAACCCGCGTCCTCGTGTACGATGGGCAAACGTTTAAGATCTTTCGCAAGGGCGAGATCAAATACATCAAGGTAGACATTCACGACGACGGGATCACCGCCGCCGTGCGCGTACGCAGCAAGGAATACGGATGGCAGAATCACGATTTTGTCTGGGAGCCCGTGCGCACCCTGCGCTCCCGCCACGGTTGGTTTTTGATCAGGCAATACCTTGTGACTGACGGCGCATTCGTCCAAAAAACCGTGCGTACGCTTTCCCGCTTTGAAAAAGCGACCGTCACGGACAGGACAGAAATAAAATAAGTTACAATTTTGCGGTAGATTCTGCCGCAACAAACGGGTATACTGTAAAAGCGAAAATTCCCTTCCTGCAAAGAAAGGCTACGATATGAAAAACAAAACGATTCTTGCGCTCCTTCTTTTGCTCGGCGTGCTTGCGACGGGCTGTGCCAACGTGGTGATGCCGTCGCCCGTGCCCGATTCCGACGTGAGTCAAACGGTCTCCGACCGCATTGAGCAGGCGGTGTCGATTTTGCCGTCGACCAGCGAGTTCCACGGCGAAAAACTGATTGTGATGACCGACGAGCCGTCGATTTTTGTCGGTAACGAGGAAGAAGCGGGCATGATCAGCGGAGCGCTTGCCGACCGTGATGAAATGATTGCGACGCTCTACGGCATGGAGCTGCAGGTCAAACAGCTTGATGCCGAGGCGGTTTTGCAGGCAATGCACGCCGCGTCCGTTTCGGGAACGGCGGAGGCAGACCTTTTGTGCTATTCCGCGGAGACGACGTATTTGCTTTATGCGGCGGGCTTGCTGTCCGACCTGACCGAACTGCCGTATTTTGATCTTTCGACAGCTTGCTACGACGAAAACGTTGCAACGTCCCTGCAAACGGGGCAGTCCGTATACTTTTTGCCCGATCCGTCGGCGCACGCCTACGGAGACACCTACGTGCTGTTTTATGACCGTGCGCTGGTCAAGGGTGCGGGGCTGGCTCTGCCCGAGTCGCGCGTGATTGCGGGTACGTGGGACATCGGCACCCTGCAGACCTATGCCGAAACGATCGCGGCGGTCGTCATGGGCAAAACGAGCTTTGACCTGCAAAAAGACGTTTTCGGCTACTCCTCGCAGGACAACGCGACGGTTTTGCCGTATTTGCTCTGGCGTGCGCAGGGGTATGAGCTGTTTGACAACCCCGCGTCGGGCGCAATGCAGTTTGCCTACACGCCCATTTTGGACACGCTGAAAACACAGCATCAGCCGTTGCGCGCGTTCTTTGACAGCAACAGCCGCTATCCGCTGGACGGCAGTGATGCTTACGCGGCGTTCCGTGACGGAAGGCTCGGCTTTTTGGTCGCGGAGCTGGATTATATCAAGGAGCTCTACACAGACGCGGAGCGCGAGTACGGCGTGCTTCCCCTCCCCAAGGCAAACGGAACGAACAGCGGCTACGTCTGCCCGGTCAAAACGACGGGACGCGTGCTGTCTGTTCCCAAATTGGTCCGAAGCAGAGCGCGTTGCGGTGTGGGCTTGTCCGTCCTTTGCGTGGCGGGCGGTGCCGTTTTGCACGAGGCGGAAAAGCAGACGTACATCAACCTCTACTCCCGCGACAACGACCAGACCTGCATGCTGGAGATGATTCTGGACGCGTCCGTCTTTGATTTTGCAATGCTCTTTGCCCCGCATGAGGAAAGCGTCTACTGGCTCTCAACCCGTATGATGACCGACGTGACGCTCGGCGACAGTCAATTTGACAGTTTCGTCGCGCAATACGGCGAAAAATTCGGAGAATATGCGGTCGAAAACTTGTCCTAATCGCTTGACGAACGGATTTTGTTGTGGTAAAATATTTAGTGGCTTAAGGGGCTCTGCCCCTTAAGAATCCCCGCCAAAGAAACATTTTGAAAAAAGTTTCTTTGGAATCTTCAAAAACTTTTATCGCCCGACACTGCCGTGTCGGGAGGAAAAAGGAGATTATTTCCTCTGAAAACGGTAGTTTTCGGCAATCAGGTTTTTTGGAGATTGTTGTGGCTCGCCGAAGGCGAGGCATAACCTTATCTTTGCAAAAAAGGTTCTTAACCGGAGTTTGAGGCAGAGCCTCAACATCTTGCACCTGTAAAAAAGCAAATTATATAAATTTGAGGAGTATTATCAATGAACGCTAAGAAAACCGTAGAAGATCTCAAAGTTACCGGTCAGCGCGTATTGGTCCGTTGCGACTTTAACGTGCCGATCAAAAACGGCGTGATCACGGACGAGACCCGTATTGTCGCCGCTCTTCCCACGATCAAATATCTGCTTGAGCAGAACGCAAAGGTCATCCTTTGCTCTCACATGGGTAAGCCGAAGGGCAACCCCCTGCCCGAATACTCTCTCGCACCCGTAGCGGTTCGTCTGAGCGAAAAGCTGGGCATTGACGTTGTTTTTGCGGCTGACGACGAGGTTGTCGGCGAAAACGCAAAAGCTGCTGTTGCGGCAATGAAGGACGGCGACGTCGTTCTGCTGCAGAACACCCGTTACCGCCCCGAAGAGACCAAGAACGTTGAGTCCTTCTCCAAGGATCTCGCTTCTCTGGCTGATCTGTTTGTCAACGACGCATTTGGCGCGGCTCACCGTGCACACTGCTCCACCGTCGGCGTTGCTTCCTTTGTTAAGGAATCCGCAAACGGCTATCTGATGGCAAAAGAAGTCAAATTCCTGGGCGACGCAGTCAACAACCCCGTTCGTCCCTTCGTTTGCATTCTCGGCGGCGCAAAGGTTGCTGACAAGCTCAACGTCATTGCAAACCTGCTGACCAAGGCTGACACGCTGATCATCGGCGGCGGCATGGCATACACCTTCCTCAAGGCGCAGGGCTACTCCATCGGCACCTCCCTTGTTGACAACGAAAAGCTCGACTACTGCCGCGAAATGCTTGAGAAAGCAAAAGCAAACGGCGTCAAGCTTCTTCTCCCCGTAGACACCGTCTGCGCGGCATCCTTCCCCAACCCGATCGACGGCGAGATCGAGACCGTGACCGTT
>JAFQII010000180.1 GCA_017397605.1 Clostridia bacterium | reverse complement strand
CATGCAGGGCGAATACCTGCTGATCGATTTTGACGACCGCACCTGCGAGTACGATTTCTCGCTTCTTGAAGACCTGGAGCTTGCGTATGCGATCACCACGCACAAGAGCCAGGGCAGTGAATACCGTTTTGTGCTGATTCCGTCGTTTATGGCGTCCCCGCCGTTGATGACGCGCAATCTGCTGTACACCGCCGTCACGCGCGCCAAGGAAATGGTCTGCATCGTCGGCGAATCCCGTTTGCTGACCGAAATGGCAAGCAACCACCGCAAGCCCGCGCGCCACACCGCTCTGCCTTATATGTTTGCATCGTTATGAAACTTTCCAAAATCCGCATGACGCTCTTTCCGCGCACCTGCGCAATCTGCAGGCGCGGTGCCTGCTGCGGAAGCGTCCCGATCTGCGGGCATTGCCGCGACGACTACCGCGCGCTCTTGCGCGAGCCGTGTCTGTTTTGCGGACTTCCGCCCGCGGAGTGCATCTGCCCGCACAACAAGCAATCGCGGTTTTTGTTCTGGTACGACAGCCCGCTGTCGCACCGCTTGATCGCCATGCTCAAATACCACGCAAAAAGAGGACGCGTACAGTTTTTGGCGGACCGCCTTGCCGCGCTCTGCACCGAGCGCTACGACGCGGTGACCTTTGTCCCGCGCAGAACGTCGGACGTGCGCTTTTACGGCTACGATCATGCGCGCATGCTCGCTTCCTGCGTTGCAAAGCGGCTGGAGCTCCCGCTGATCGAAACGATGTCCTGCCACACGGAGGAAGAGCAAAAGCTTCTTTCCGCCTCCCAGCGCGAAAAAAGTCTGCAGGGACGGTTTCGGGTATATTTTGAGTCTCCCGAACAGTATCCGCGTCTGCTTTTGATCGATGACATGAGCACCACGGGCGCGACCTTGCGCGTCTGCTCATCCTTGCTTCGCAAAGCGGGCTTTCAAACCGTCTCGTGTGCCACGCTTGCGCGCGTACCCAAGCTCTACAAATAACAAAGGAGCGCACCATGAACACACATCTCATCACCGCAAACGACCTGCATCTTTCTCTGCAAATTGGCGATCAGGGCATCGGCCTGCACGCGGTCACCGATCAAAAAAGCGGCAGACGCTTTTTGCGCGATGCAAACGCGTCTCTGTTTACGCTTACCGCACGTGCATGCGGAGAGGAGCGCTTTGTCTCCGCCGACTCGAAGGACGGCTGGAACGCCGTCGGCGTTACCGTGTGCGGAAACGTCCACACGCTGACCTTCGCAGAGCACGAGCTCCTCACAGACGTCACGGTGATCCTGACCGCCGTCGCCGCGCGCGACCGCGTGACGTGGACGGTGCGCTTGCACAGTGAAAACAAGCAGTACACGCTGTACGAATGCGATTATCCCGCACTGTCGTTTGGAACGTGCAGCCGCACCAAGGTGTTCTTTCCCTACGGATGCGGCGAGGTCTACCCCGCTGTCCGCACGTTCAAGTCCCAGCAAAACTATCCGTCCTACGGCGCTTCCATGCAATACATGGCGCTGTGGCACACGGGCGCAGGGCGGGGACTGTATTACGGTCTGCACGACCCCGCACCCGCATACAAAAAGCTGTTTTATCAAAAAGAAGAAGGCAACCCCGCCGCGTGCATCAAAGCGATTATGCCGCTTCGGGATATCGATATGCCATGCAACAGCCAGACGCTCGAGGGCGAGACCGTCTGGGAGCTGTTTGACGGCGACTGGTACGACGCGGCGCTGTTGTACAAAGCGTTTTTTGAAACGCGCGCATCTTGGAAACCCGCGCTCGCAGACGGCAAGCGCGCCGACATGCCCGAGTGGCTGCGCACCAATCCGCATTGGTGGCGCAAACGCATGAAATGGGACGAGTCCTTTGCCGACGAGCTGATCGATGTTTCCAAAGATCTCGGCTTGCACAGCCCCGTGCATCTGTACGACTGGTTTCAGATTCCGTACGATACCAATTATCCGCATTATTTTCCTGCCAAGGACGCGTTTATCCCCGCCATGCGCCGTTTGCAGGCAAACGGCAACCGTGTGATGCCGTACATCAACGGCAGACTTTGGGACACGCATGACAAGGGCAAGGAAGACTGGCAGTTTACGCCGATCGCTCGCCCCAACTGCACCAAAAAGATCGGAGACAAGCCGTTTTTGGAGGTTTATCCGACGTCCAACATCGAGCTTGCGATCATGTGTCCTTCCACCGCGCTGTGGCAGGAAAAGCAAAAAGAGATCATGCACACGCTGTTCCATGAATTCGGCGTGGATGCGATCTACATCGACCAGATCGGCGCGGCGCAGGCTTACCCCTGCGAGGACCGAAACCACGCACACCGCGCAGGCGGCGGAACGTGGTGGGTCGAAAGCTACCGCAATCTGCTCGACCACGCAAGGCAGACCATGCCGAAGGACGCGTGTCTGACCACGGAATGCACCTCCGACCCGTACATGAAGGACATCCACGCTTATCTCTCGTGGATCTGGATCAAAAACGATCAAGTTCCCGCTTTTATGGTCACTACAACGGTTACGTCGCTGTCTTTGGCAGAAATTATCTGTACGCACCCGATGCCGTCGGGCAGGATATCCTTGCCGCGCAATCGCTGACCTACGGCGAACAAATGGGCTGGATCTTGCCCGAGACGTACAACGCGCTGGTGCACAAAGAATTCTACAAATCCTGCGTCCGTACGCGTGCGGCGCTCGGCTCGTTCTTCTACGACGGCAAGCTGTTGCGTTCGCCGAAAATCGAGGACAAGCAAGTCATCAAGACAACCAAAATCAAAGCGGAAGCCTACGGCGGCTTGCTGGCGCACACCGCGGCGTTCTCCGAGCATTGGGAGCGTAAGGACGGCAAGCAGGTGCTGTTTTTGATCAACGCCTCCGCCAAAGAAACATCTCCGACTGTGCATGCGTCGATTCCCGACGGAACGTACCGCACCGAAGGCGATCTGAAAACGGACGTCACGGTGCAAAACGGCGCGCTGTCCGTTACCCTGCCCCCGCTGTCCGTGTCCTATCTCATCCTCTGAAAAAAGGAGCCTTTCATGGAAATCTGTGCAAAAAAAGGATTGTTTTATCCCGACATCCTCTTTCCCGATATTTATGAGATTACGCCCGATTTTTTGCACTCGCAAAAAGTGCGCGGCTTGATTCTGGACCTGGACAACACGATCGCGCCGTACGAGATCGCCGAGCCCAACGACCGCATCCGCGCGTGGTTTGACGCAATGAAAGGCGCGGGCATCCGCATGGCGTTTGTGTCCAACAACCACGGCGAGCGCGTGCATCTGTTCAACCGCACGTTGGGTCTGCCCGTCTTTGCGGGCGCAAAAAAGCCGTTTGCCGCAGGCGTGCGGAAGGCGCTTGCGGAATTGGGCATTGCTCCGCACGAGGGTGCGGGCCTGGGCGACCAGATCTTTACCGACTGTCTCGCGTGCCACCGCGCAGGTATACGCTTTTATCTTGTTCCGCCGATCAAGGACAAGACGACCTTGTTTTTCAAAAGCAAACGCTTTTTGGAGCGTCCGTTTGTCGGCGCGTTTGTAAACTACAAAACATACCTTTCCGCTACGCAGTCGGTATAAAAGGAGTTACATATGAGTGCAAAATTCGGACCGGGAGGCAACTCCGAGTCGTTTAAGAAAGCGGGGCACCGCTACACGCTGGATGCGCCCCGTTACGTCAAGGAATACGGCTTGGACATCTATGAATACGAAGCGGGGCAGGGCGTGTCCACCACACGAGACATGCTGCTTGCGATCGGCGACCAGGGCGTGATGCACGGGGTGGACTTTTCGTTCCACACGCCGTATTTTATCTCGCTGTCGTCCGTCGAGCCCGAAAAACGCCGCAACAGCGTGGGGTACATTCTGACCTCGGCGGAAGCATGCTCTTACCTGCGTGCAAATCTGATGGTCGTCCACACGGGCTCTGCCGCCAAGATCACGCGCGAAACGGCAATGGAATACGCCGCAGAAACACTCCTGATGGCAGACAAAGCACTCGACGCGCAAGGCTTTGACACCTATGTCGGCTTGGAAACCATGGGCAAGCAAAACCAGCTCGGCACGCTCGACGAGGTTTTGACGCTGTGCAAGCTCTCGCCCCGTTTTGTCCCCGTCGTGGATTTTGGGCACATCAACGCGAGAGAACAGGGTATCCTAAAGACAGAAGACGATTTCAAGCGCATTTTTGACCGCATTGCGACGGAGCTTTCACCCGAGACCGCCGACACCTTGCATTGCCATTTTTCCTGCATCGAATACACCCCCAAGGGCGAAAAAAAGCATTTGACCTTTGCCGACGAAACGTACGGCCCCGATTACCGTCCGTTTATCCGCGCCATCCATGACCTCGGCGTCTCGCCGACCGTCATTTGCGAATCCGCGGGCACGCAGGCAGAGGACGCCCGCACCATGAAGGAATACTATCAATCTCTATGAAAAAAGCCAAAAAGCATTCCCCCGCATTTCGCCGTATCCGCACGCTTTGTTTGCTGTTTGTCTGTCTTTGCGTGCTGTTTGCCGCGTTTTGCAACGCCTTTGTCAT
>JAFQII010000179.1 GCA_017397605.1 Clostridia bacterium | reverse complement strand
CGGTTGTAGTCCTTAATACGTTCCTTTGCAAAGTGCCTCACCAGAATGCCGTGCTCTTTGAGCTTTTGGTACAGCGTGTTGCCGTCAATGCGATCTGTGCGCGCAAATACAAAATTTGTCATCGAAGGCAAAACATCAAATCCGCGCAGACGAAGCTCTGCGGTTGTAAAATCACGCGTCTGCATGATCTTTTTGCAGTTTTGCATATAATAATCGTTGTCGCAAAGTGCGGCGTAACCCGCCTCTGCCGTCATACGGTTGACATTGTACGGGTTAAACGAGCAACGAACCGTGTGCAGGTCGGCGATCAGCCTTTGGTTGCCGATCGCAAAGCCGAGTCTTGCGCCCGCCATGGAGCGCGATTTGGAAAAGGTCTGCGTCACCAACAGATTTTCGTACTTGTCGACCAGTGCAACGGCGCTTTGCGCGCCAAAGTCAACATACGCTTCGTCAATGATCACGACCGAATCGGGGTTGCCCGCGACGATGGTTTCGATCTGCGAAAGAGACAGACAAAGTCCTGTCGGTGCATTCGGGTTTGCGATCACAACGGTTTTTGACTTGCCGATGTACGCCGCAGGATCGACCGAATAATCTTTTGCGAGCGGAACAGTCTCATACGGGATACCGCACAAGTCGGCAAATACGGGATAAAAGCCGTACGTGATATCGGGAAAACACAGCGGATGTGTTTCATCCGCAAACGCCAGAAATGCAAAATACAAAACTTCATCCGAGCCGTTGGTCACAATCACCTGCCCGGCGTCCACACCGTAAACCGATGCCAGCTTTTCGGTCAGCTTTTTGCTTGAAGGGTCGGAATACAGCTGCAGCAGTTCGGCTTGCCCTGCAACCGCCTTTTTGACACCGTCCGACGGCGGATACGGCGACTCGTTGGTATTGAGCTTGATGTACTGCATATCGCGCGGCTGTTCCCCGGGCGTATACGGTATCAACGATGCAAGCTTTTTTGACAAGAATCTGCTCATACCTCAATCCTCAAAGCGTACCGTTGCGCTCTTGGCATGCGCGTGCAAGCCCTCGCGCTCCGCAAAATACGCAACCTTCCCGGACACCGCGCGCAAAGCGTTTTCGGTGTAATATGTGAACTGTGTTTTTTTGACAAAATCGTCGACCGAAAGCGGGGACGAGAATCTCGCTGTTCCGCTTGTCGGAAGCGTGTGATTCGGGCCTGCGAAATAATCACCGAGGGCTTCGGGACAATGCTTGCCCATAAAAATCGAGCCTGCGTGCTTAACCTTGTCAAGATAGTCAAACGGATTATCGACACACAGCTCCAGATGCTCGGGCGCGATCTCGTTTGCAATTTCGATCGCAAGCGAGAGGTTCTCTGCGACGATGATCTTGCCGTTGTTGTCAATGGATGCGCGCGCGATCTCCGCACGCGGAAGCATGGGGATCTGTTTTTCCAGCTCTTCCGCAACCGCTTTTGCAAAAGGCATATCGTCCGTGACCAAAACGGCACTTGCCATTTTGTCGTGCTCTGCCTGCGAAAGCAAATCGGCGGCGATCACCTTGGGGCTGTTGGTCGCATCCGCCACAACAAGAATTTCGCTCGGGCCTGCAATCATATCGATCGACACCTTGCCGAAAACCTGTTTTTTTGCTTCTGCCACATAGGCGTTGCCCGGGCCGACGATCTTGTCGACCTTGGGAACGCTCTCCGTTCCGTAAGCCAGTGCCGCGACCGCCTGTGCACCGCCAACTTTGAAAATGCGGTTTACACCCGCAATTTTTGCCGCCGCAAGGATCACGGGATTGACCTTGCCTTCTGCGTTGGGCGGCGTCACCATGACAATCTGCCCGCAACCCGCGATCATGGCGGGAATGCTGTCCATCAACACCGTTGAAGGATATGCTGCCGTGCCGCCCGGGACGTACAAGCCGACTTTTTCGATCGGCGTGATCTTTTGACCGATCAAAACGCCGTCCTTGTCATTGAGCACAAAGCTGTTGCGCACCTGCTTCTGATGGAAAGCACGGATGTTTTCCGCCGCTTCGCGGATGAGATCCAAAAATTCGGGTTCGACAGAGGAAAACGCTTCTTCGATCTCTTCGTCCGACACCTCCAGCGCGGTAAGCTCCGCACGGTCAAACTTTTTTGCATACCGAAAGAGTGCGCTGTCTCCGTTTTTGATGACATCCGCGATGATTCCGCTGACGACGTCCTCAACGTTGGATGCGATATTTTCACGCGCGAAGATCTGCTCGGGAGCGACCTCGCCGTAGTTATAAATGCGTATCATGTTATTACTCCGTTATGCCATAACCTGTTTGCCGATCTCGGCGGCAATCTTTTCGATCTCGGCGGTTTTAAACTGAAAGCTTGCCTTGTTTGCAATCAATCTTGCGCTGATCGGCACGATTGTCCCAAACACCTCAAGGTCATTTTCCCTGAGCGTCGCGCCCGTCTCAACGATATCGACGATCACATCCGAAAGTCCCAGGATGGGCGCAAGCTCGATCGAGCCGTTGAGCTTGATAATATCGATTTCTCTGCCTTTGTCGGCATAGTAGCGGTGCGCGATGTTGGTAAACTTGGTAGCGACTTTCAACGTCTTTTCGCCGTTGTCGTGAAATGATTTTGGGGCAGCAACCGCCATGCGGCATTTGCCGATCTGAAGGTCCAGAAGCTCATAGACGTCGGGAGCGTATTCCAGCAGGATATCCTTGCCCGCAACACCGATGTCAGCCGCGCCGCGCGCGACATAGATCGCAACATCCGACGGCTTGACCCAAAAATAGCGGATCTGTTTTTGCGTATTTTCAAACACGAGCTTGCGGTTGACCTCTTTGATCGCGGGACACTCGTAGCCCGCTTTTTCAAACATGGCATAGACCTTTTCGCCCAGCCTGCCCTTGGGAAGTGCAACGTTGATCACGGCGTGTTCTCCTTTCCCAAAACGATCTGCCGACGGAAACGTATACCTGCCGGTGCCTTCTTTTGCGCACTGACCGTCAAGCCTTCTGCGACCAGACCGGAAACATGCTTTGCAACCGTTTGGTACGGTACGGTTTCATCGTATAAAAGCAAAACGTCCACGTCATATCCGTCCGCAGACGATTGACGGTCTTCCAACAGATCAAGATACAAGGCAAATCCGATCGCACCGGAGGTTCGGTTCATGCGGGACATCAGGCTGTCATATTGACCGCCCGAAAGCACGCCCTCGCAGATTCCGCTCAAAAAGCCTTTGAATACGATTCCGCCGTAATAATTCATATCGTTGACGATCGAAAAATCAAAGCGGATCCGATCGCTGTACGGCAAATCAGCAAGCAAATCGGACAGCGCCCTTAGCGTATGCAACGCCGCGCATGCCGCAGGTGCGGTGCAAAGCGGCTCCAACATTTGCAGAACCTTGTTTCGCTCTCCGTAGATCCCGACAAACGAGCAAAGACGCTCGGTGCTGTCTGCATCAATACCGTTTTCAATGCAAATGCGTCTGAGATCGTGTACGTTCTTTTCGGCGATGCACTGCAATGCCTGCTTGCGGAAAATCTCGGTCATTCCTTCCCCGCTCAAAAACGCGGACAGAATCCCCAAATGCGAGATCTGAAGCACAAAGTCATCGGAGACCGATGCAAGGCTTTGCGCGGCAAGCGAAACGACCTCAAACAGATCGTACAGATCGATCTCGCCGATACATTCCAGCCCCATCTGCATGATCTCACGAAAACGGTGCGTGTTCGGTGAGACGCGGTACACGTTTTCGTTATAAAAGACCTTTTGCTTGCATCCTTTTGCATCCTCGCCGTTTTTGATGATCGACAGTGTGACGTCCGGCTTGAGCGCCAAAAGAGCACCGTCGGTATCGTTAAAAGTAATGACGCGGTCGCTGACCAAAAAATCCTTGTGCTGCAAATAAAAATCGTACGACTCAAATTTGCTCATTTTAAACGGCAGATAGCCGTATGACTTGTAAAGCGAACGAAGAGAAAACAGCGCTCTCTCCTCGGGCTTCAGCAATTTATCATCCATCGTTGTTCTCCATCTCTGCCAAACGTGCGATCACGAGCTTGTAACCGCCGCTGCCGTACTCCAGGCATTTTCCGACGCGGCTGATCGTCGCGGTACTGGCGCCCGTCTCTTTGGAAATTGTCTGGTAGCTTGCACCCGCGTGCAGCATCTCCGCAACGCGCAAGCGCTGGGAAATGTCCATGATCTCCTTGATCGTGCAGGCATCCTCCAAAAAGGCACAGAACTCCTCCTCGGTCTTCAACACCGTCAAAGCATGAAATAATTTGGTTGTATCTTTGGTATGCCAAGGGCTCATTTCTCTTCCCCTTTCCGCGCTTTAACGCTTTATCTCGTTAAAGTGATAAAGCATTATACCATGCACAACGTAATCTGTCAAGTGCTTTTTCAAAAATCTTTTGTGCATTTGCAGACAATCTTGACAGAAGCGATTTCTCTTGCTATAATCATAGCAATCTATCAAACTCGAGGCAAGTATGAACATACAAAAATGGCTGCAAAAGCATACCTCTTCCCTTGCGGGCAAAACGGTGGCAATCAGCGGCGCCACGGGCGGCATCGGCAAGGAATTGTGCGGTTATCTTTGTGCTCTCGGCGCAAGCCTGATCCTGTTGGACAGAAATCCGGACAAGTCGAAAGCATTGGAAACGGCATTGCTGCAAACATATCCGTCGGTCTCTGTACGTCGTATTACGGTCGATCTGGAGGACATTGATTCGGTAAAACGCGCCGCGGCGGAGCTTTTGCAGATTCCGCTCGATGCACTGATTCTGAATGCAGGTGCATATCATATCCCGAGGCACAAATGCTCCACGGGCGTTGACAATATCTTTCAAATCAACTTTTTGTCGCCTTATTATCTTGCAAAAACGCTCAAGCCGCATCTGGACAGCCGCGGCGGAAAGGTCATCGCGGTCGGAAGCATCGCGCATACGTATTCCGAAACCGATCCCATGGATATCGACTTTTCTACCCGAAGCAAGCACAGCTTGGCATACGGAAACGCCAAGCGGCATCTGATGTTTGCGCTTCACGGACTGTACCGAGGAGCCAACGGACTTGCCGTGACACACCCCGGGATCACGTTTACCAATATCACGGCGCACTATCCCAAACTTATCTTTGCAATCATCAAGCACCCGATGAAGGTGATCTTTATGAAGCCGCGCAAGGCATGTCTCAGCATCCTGCGAGGGCTGTTTGAGGATTGCGGATACAACGAATGGATCGGCCCACGGTTTTTTGATGTTTGGGGATTGCCCAAAAAGCGTTTGTTAAAAACCTGCAAGCCGAAAGAAGCAACGCGCATTTTTGAAACCGCCGAAGCGCTGTATCGGAATTTGTAACAGAAATCCCGTCGAAACGATCGACGGGATTTTGATTTTAAAGCAACACAATTTGGTTCTCGGAGCAAATGCGTCTGGTTTCCTCATCCCAAAGAGAGACCTGCACCTCGCCGATATGCGCCTTATCCAGCAAAAGCATCGAAAGACGGGACTGCCCGATACCGCCGCCCATTGTCAGCGGAAGCCTGCCGGCAAGCAATTCCTTGTGGAACGGAAGCTCCTTGCGGTTTTCTGCGCCCGCGGCCGCAAGCTGATACTCCATGGCTTTTTCGTCTACGCGGATTCCCATCGACGAGATCTCAAACGCACAGCCCAAAAGCTCGTTCCAAAACATAATGTCGCCGTTGAGTGTCCAATCATCGTAGTCGGGCGCTCTGCCGTCGTGCGGCTTGCCTGAGCGAAGCTTGTCACCGATCTG
>JAFQII010000178.1 GCA_017397605.1 Clostridia bacterium | reverse complement strand
TGGGCATTTTGGTGTATACGATCTTCAACACGCTGAACACCAACATTCACTCGGGGTTTGAAGATATCCGAAAATGCCTGTTTGATCCGTTTTTGTCCAATTATTTTATGGGCGATAAAGTACTGACGGAGTATTATCAAGTCGGACCGCTTTGGACGTATAACAGAATGTTGTTCCTGTCGCTCGCAGTGGTGATGTTTGCAGTCACTTACATTCTGTTGCGCAGAGAAAAACTACATCAAGGGTTTAACGATTAAAAAACACATAGGAGACTTTTTTATGAAACGTATTGCCGCTTTGATTCTTATGGTATGCCTTTTGTGCGCATGCGACGCCGCTTCCACGGACGGCGGAAACAATTCGAGCTATGTTCCCGATACGCTGGAAAGCTACGACAATGAATCGGTGTTTATTCCGCCGTCAGACGAAAGCGAAACGAATGCATCCGAACAACCCTCGGCAGAAAGCAAACCTACCGCAGGGTTTGTCATCAAGGACAAAAAATACACCTACGAAGGAAACGACCTTGTGATCTTGGAAGTGGAAAACCAAACCGACAGCCATTATGTGTTGACGATCACGGGAACGTATCTTGACAAGGACGGCAAGGCACTGAAAACGGAAACGCAGACGTTTGACGGTTTTGCCGCAGGCGGACACAATTACTTTTTGTTTCAGCCCAAAATCACGTTTGACCGTTTTGTATACGAGGTGGAGACCGCTCCGTTTGAAGGTACGTGTCTGATGGCGGATTATGCGATCACCGAGGCAAAGCTGACAGAAAAAATGTCCAGCTCGAATTTTGCAAACGGCGGCGATACCAAAAAATATCCGACTATTTTTGCCACCATACAGGAAACCAACACGTTTGAAAAAGAGATCAACGTATTCAGACACATGATCGTCATCGATCAATTTGATCGGATTTATTTAACAAAGTTCAGATCCAATACTGTTCCTGCAGGAAATCCGGAATTTGGTTGGAGCGATCATCAGCTTTATTACGAGCTCACCGACGGCAAGATGACTTGGCCCGAGGAATTGCAGGGGGATGTCAAGATCCTCGTCGCAGTCACAAAGATCGAAATCTTTGAGGGTGCATACTAAAAATCATTTTAGAAAGGAAAAAGCTATGAAAATTGAAATTAAAAATATTACCAAAATTTATCCCAGAGGAAAGAAAAAAGCCTTGAACGGAGTGAATATCGAAATCGGTCAAGGTATCTTTGGTCTGATCGGTCGCAACGGTGCAGGCAAAACGACTTTGATGCGCATTGTCGCAACGATCATGGACGCTACCGACGGCGAGATTTATTTTGACGGGAAAGAACTGAAAGCGAACAAAGACGAGTTCCGTTCTTCGCTCGGATATCTTCCGCAAAGCACAAAATTGATGCCGAGAATGAACATTGTGGAGTTTTTGGATTACGTTTGCATCCTCAAAGGCATCAAAGATAAAAAAGAGAGAAAAGATCGCATTGCCAACGCAATTGAAACGGTCGGCTTGGTCGGCGAAGAAAAGAAACGCTTGGGCAAATACTCGGGCGGTATGTTAAGGCGAGCCGGAATTGCACAGGCTTTGATCGGCGACCCCAAGGTATTGATCATCGACGAGCCGACGACGGGACTGGACCCCGAGGAGAGGTTGTATTTCCTGAACCTGCTTTCCAAGATTGCAATGGAGAGAACGATTATCTTTTCCACTCATATTACCGCCGATATTGAGCATCTTTGCAACAACATCTGCGTCCTTGAGCAGGGCGAGGTCAAATACCTCGGCGAAAAGGGCGCGTTTATCAACCGCATCGAAGGCAAGCTGTACGAGCACACGGGAACGCCGTTCGAGGAAGAACAACTGCGCAAGGATACGATAGTCACTTCCGTCGCATACGTGGACGGCAAGCCGCGCGTACGTTACGTCGCAGAAGCGCCTGTGTTTGAAAATTCTGTTCCCGTAGCTCCTACCCTGGAAGACTCGTATATCTTTGCTCTGGGCGGCGTGAAGAGATAAGAAAGGGCACCGACACCATGAAAAGGTTTTTGACAGTCATCATAATTTTGGCAACAGCATTGTCAGCGTTGAGCGGATGCGCTGAAAAGGAAGATGAGCTTAACATTTATTCCGAAGCAAGCTATGACAACGTGTCAAAGTTTGTGCCAAGCACAGAGCCCGATGAAGATACAAGCACCGAACACGCAGAATCCACGGAAAATACAAGCGAGGAAAGTGTCGTTGAAAACGCTCCCCTCTCCGGCGAATTTGTTGTCAAGGACAAAAAGTATTCCGTTGAGGGAAACGACCTTGTCTTGGTGAGTGTCGAAAACCAAACCAACAAAAATTACAGCGTGACCATCACAGGTACGTATTTGGACAAGGACGGCAAGACATTAAAAACCGAGACGCAGACGTTTGATCAGTATTATGCGGGATTCAGCCAGTATTTTCTGTTTGAGCCCGGGATGCAGTTTGACAAGTTTACCTATACGTTTGAGGCAAAAGAATATCACGGCACAATTTACTTAAAAGGCATCGGATTGAAATACAACGGCATCCACGAGAACCTCACTCCGATACGCGAAGAAATGGAGAAAGGAAATTATACTAAATATCCTACCGTCTTGGCGGGGTATTCTACCGAACACACAGGCACGCTGGAAGCGAACGTTTGGGTCAAATGGCTTTTGGTGAACGAAAGCGGAGAGATTCTCTTTGCGTTTGATAGAAACGTCAGATTCTACCCCGGCGATAAATACGAAAACGGAGAGACATCCTATAAGCTATACCAAACCACAGAGGAAGAATTGCAGTATCCAGAGGAATGGAAAACAATGCAGGCAATCCCCGTATTCGTAGATTATACAACCGATATGCAGCATCTTTGGCCCTTTCAATATCCGTCCTGAAAGAAATGCAGCAAAGATAACACCGCGATCGACCTATATACTTTTATTCACTAAAAACAAGAAAGGACACTGACACCATGAAAAGGTTTTTGACATGCATCATAATTTTGGCAACAGCATTGACAGCGTTGAGCGGATGCGCTGAAAAGAAAGACGAGCTTAACATTTACTCCGAGGCAAGCTATGACAATGTGTCCAAGTTTGTGCCGAGCACAGAGCCCGATGAAGAAACAAGCACCGATAACACAGAATCCACGGAAAATACAAGCGAGGAAAGTGTCGTTGAAAACGCTCCCCTCTCCGGCGAATTTGTTGTCAAGGACAAAAAGTATACCTTTGAGGGAAACGACCTTGTTTTGGTGAGTGTCGAAAACCAGACCAACAAAAATTACAGCGTGACCATCACAGGTACGTATCTGGACAAGGACGGCAAAACATTAAAAACCGAGACGCAGACGTTTGATCAGTATTATGCGGGATTCAGCCAGTATTTTCTGTTTGAGCCCGGGATGCAGTTTGACAAGTTTACCTATACGTTTGAGGCAAAAGAATACAGCGGCACGATTTACTTAAAAGGCATCGGTGTAAAATACAACGGCATCCACGAGAGTCTCCACTATATTGAAGAAGAAATATCCAATGGAAATATGACAAAATATCCTACCGTCGTTGGGGGATTTTCCATAGAGCACACAGGAAATAAAGAGGTAAATGTTTGGGTCAAATGGCTTTTGATCACCGAAAAGGGTGAGATCCTCTTTGCGTATGACAAAAAATGCAAATTCTATCCGGGAGACCGTTACGACCAAGGAGAGACGCATTTTATGTTACATCAAACTACGGATGAAAACTGGGAGTGTCCCGAGGAGTGGAAAAAGATGCAAGCCATTCCCGTATATATTGCCTACACACCAGATCTGCAGCACCTTTGGCCCTGGCAGTATCCGTCGTGATGCACGACGAATTCCCCGACGGTTTCTTCTCGTAAAATAGAAAGAAGCATATTATGTTTTTGACCGAATTTAAAACCACATGCAAGAATTTGTTCCGCTCTTCGGTATTCTGGCTTTCACTGTGTATTTTGCTGATTATTGCGATCTACGAAGCGACAGAGGTCAGTTACGCATATTTTGACCCGTCGATCGGCGAAACGATCTGGGACAACGATCCGCGTTATGTGCTCACGTTTCAAACGTACGTACAGACAGTGATGAACGCTTGCGTCGCCAACATTATGCTCTACGGCATGCCGATCGTCACGGTCATCTCTACCGCTTTGGTTTTGTTCCGCGATCACAGAGACGGATTTTTTGAGATCCAAAAAGCGAGCGGATTGCGTCCTCATCAGTATCTTCTCCCGCATCTGTCGGCGCTACTGACAATCAATTTTATTGTAGCATTTTTGGCAACGGAGCTGTCGCTGTCTTTCTTTGTGATCACGCGAGGCGGTGTGGACGGGTACGGTTTGGGGTTCATTCTGCTGGATTCACTGGTACGTGTCGCACGCGTGACAATATGCATTGCACTGCCTAACCTTATGCTCTACATTTCGTTGACTTATGCGGTCGGGAGCGTTTTGAAAAGCAGTGTTGCCGCGGCAGTAGCGGGATTTGGATATGCGATCTTTTTCTACGCGGTCAATCTGATGTTCCGTTTTCGGGTTGCGAGCTGGTATTTTGATTACCTGTCTCCCCTGCCGCAAAAGCCGAGAGAGTTTTTTCTGTATTTTGGTTCGGAGTGGCATGAGGGAATCATCGAAATGATGGGCGTGACACTCGGACAAGCCTTGCTTGCAATCGGCTGTCTTGCCGCATTTGCCCTTGTTTACACGATGATTTCTTATGTTTGCGTCAAAAAACGCAATATATGATCGAGGTATTGTTTGATGAAACAAATGATTTGTTTGCTTGCTGTTTTTGTTTTTATATTGGTCGGCTGCGCGGCTGATTCCGACAATCAGATATCCCTGCCCGATTACTCCGACCCGATCGGCTCATACGATACGGAAAGCGTGCTCACCCCCGAGGGAAACAAAAGCGAAGAACTTTCCGATGACGTACAGGGAGAAACGACCGAGGACGGTTTTGCGGTCAAATTCAAGAAATATGACTACCAAGGCAACAACCTTGTGATCATGCACGTCGAAAACAAAACCGACAAGCACTACACGCTGACCGTCAACGGACAGTACCTGAATGCCGACGGCAGCGTCAAGCAGACAGAAAGCAAAACGTTTGAGGGCTTTGCGGCAGGCTTTTCCAATTATTTTATCTTTGATCCGCACGCCGTGTTTGACGGATTTGACTATACGATGAAATTTGAGCCTTATGCGCAAGATCCTGCGTCGGCGTACATTTCGATGAACGGTGTCGTGTTGGATTTCATGAAATGGAAAGGTCACTACGGCGAGCTTGCTCAAACATACGTCGGTGTGTGCTCTTACTTTTATATGACGCACACCTATCCCGAGAGATTGCATTACGGTGCGGATTTTATGGTGCTGGATAAGAATGACGAGATCTGTTTTGTCGATACGCAGTTAATGGAAACAAGCATTCCTCCGCTCAAGGACGGGCAGGACAGCAAGACTGCTTACGGCACGTTGCGCTTTATGTTCTACGACGAGAACGTGCTTTGGGAAGATGTAGACGACTATGTGTTACCTGATGAGTTAAACGGTGAGATCACGGGAATCGTCGCATACAAGTGGATTGATTATAAATCTCATTATTAAGAGGTGTTTGTGATGAAACGTTTGATGTTCGTATGTTTGGTGTTATTACTTGCGCTTTTTTCGGGATGCGGACGGGAGATCGACGAAACTTCGTCCTATGTCATCGGCTTGCCGTCCGATCCGATCGAAAGCTACGATCATGCTTCAAACATCGTTCCCGACGGCGAGGAAAGCGAGATTTCGGCAGAACAAACACTGACGGACGGCTTTTTGATCAAGGACAAAAAATACACGTACAAGGATCAAAACGTCGTCATTTTGAATGTCGAAAACCAAACGGACAAAAACTATGCCGTTACCATTCGCGGAACCTATCTTGACAAAGACGGAAATGTGCTCGGCACCGAGACGCAAAGCTCGGATCAGTATTCCGCAAAGTATCAGGGATACTTTTTGTTTGCACCCGAAACGGAGTTTGACAGGTTTGTCTACACCTTTGAAGCCACGCAGTCAAGCGGTCCTTTTTATGCCAAGGATATCGTATATGTTTTTAAAGGTCTCAGTGAGTGGAAGGTCGTCAATCACGAACTTTTGGCACAAGGTGACAGAACCAAATACCCCCACATTTGCGCGGCCGTCAATATGGCGTACAAAGGCACTACACAGCTCTTTGTCAGAAGCACGTGGATTTTTGT
>JAFQII010000177.1 GCA_017397605.1 Clostridia bacterium | reverse complement strand
TGATGATCACAGCCGCCAGGCACAGGCACACACCCGCACCGAGCACCGATGCTCTTTTTGGGTTCTCACGCAAGAATGCGGTGACCTTATCCACAAGTGTTTTCATGGATTAAAACTTTTCCTGACGCCACTTGACAACAAACAGCACTGCCGCGCCTACGATCGCCACAAAGATGATGATCAGCGCAACGATCAAGCCGGTGTAGGACGTTCCGTCGGGTTCTTCGGAAACGGTCGGCTCTGCGGGGACAAACTTGTTGTCAACCACTCTGCCCTCGGTATTGGAAGCAATGAATTCTGCCGTGACGGTGTGGTTGGTGGTCACATTGTCAAACGTATACACAAACGTGCTCTGCGTCGGTGCGCCCGCAATTGCAACGCCGTCCACATAGACCACGGAGATCATATAGCCTGCCGAAGCCTCAACGGTAAACGACGCGGGCGAACCGAGCGTCACGCTGTTGGAGCCTGCGGGGCTGATCGTACCGTTGACACCCGAGGAAACCGTGATGGTGTATTCGGGCGCGATATTGACACGCACAACCAGATAACGGGACGTGCCGTAAACCATACGGGAGGTCCAGCCGTCGGTGCCGGAAGAGCCCTCGCCCTTGAGAACGAGCGAATTGCCTTCCTTGATCAGCAGGTCTACGCCGTTGCCGCCGTAGGTTGTCGCCAGGTCTGCCAGATGGAAGGACGCGAGCGTACCTTCGGGGAAGGTAGGCGTTTCGGAAAGTTCGTAGTACTGGAAGATCGTATCGGGATTGCTCTGGTGAATCGCTCCCTCGATCGTGTTATAGTACGAGCCGTTTGCACCGAGTGCAACGGAAATGTGCATATAAACGCCGTCCACATCGCCAACCTGACCGCCGCAAGGGATAAACCATTTGATATACGTCGTCTGCAAAGCAACGTACTTGCCATCCGCAACGGTGAGTGTATTGATCTTGTCAAAGATCGACTTGCCAATGTAGGTATTGGAGCCGAGATCGATCACGATCAATCCGTTTTCGTCGGCTTTCCAATCATAATCGGTCGCCTCTGCGGGAACGATCTGCGTCGTGACTGCCTTGAAGCTGACGGTCACGTTGGTGTTTGCGGCAATGTTCTCAAGCGTATACTTGCCGTCCACAAGGTTCTGCGCAACGCCGCCGACACGGAACGCGTCGACCTCATAGCCTTCTGCGGGATAAACGGTGATGACAAGCTTGCCGCCTGCCGCAACGCTGATGGTCTTGGCGTTGCCCGAGGTGATCGGATCGTCGCCTGCGGAAATATAGCCGCCTGCCGTCGCGCAGGAAACAAGAATCTGATAGGTGGTGGGCTCTACGGTGTCGGGAACAAAGACCACGTCCACCGAGGTGTTTTCGTCAAACACCAGAGAAAGCGTTTCTACCAGCACGCGCGTCTCGCCGTTGACACGGAGAGAGGACAGCTTATAGCCGTACGCGGGTGCGATGGAAAGCGTGAGGTTGCCCATTTCCACGCGGAACGTTTTTGCATTGGTGGAGCTGCCCGCGTTGGAGAAGTTCTCCGTACCGAACGAAACACTGCCCGCGCCCTTGATCGAAACCGTCAGCTCTGCGGTGTTATCGGGCTCCTCGGAGGAGTCCTCGCTCGAGGTATCTCCGGAAGAAGTGTCGCCCGAAGGGTCGTCGCTCGGGTTCGGCTCATCCGCAACGGATGCGGTGATATTGATCACATAGGTGCTGACTTCTGCCATGATCTCCAGCGAATAATAGCCTTCCTCATCGGGGAACAGCGGAACGTTCCACAGTTCCACGCTGTCGACCTGATAGCCGTCCTGCGCAACCACGCGGAACGTCAGCTCCTGACCGATGGGTGCATCAAACTCCGTCATCGGGCTTGTCGCGCCGGTAAAGTACACCAATACGCTGCCCAGATCGCCTGCCGCTCTGACCTTGCGGGTCTGGGAAGCGGGATCCTCGGAAGAGGTGTCTTCCGAAGAAGTATCTTCCGAAGAAGTCGGATCGTCGCTCGGCGTCGGCTCATCGGAAGACGCGGGATCATCGCTCGGCGTCGGTTCATCGGAGGACGCGGGATCATCGCTCGGCGTCGGCTCGTCGGAAGACGCGGGATCATCGCTCGGCGTCGGCTCGTCGGAGGACGCGGGATCATCGCTCGGCGTCGGTTCGTCGGACGTCACATCATCTGCGGAAGGCGTCTCCGACGAAGTCTGCTCGACAGAGCTCTCCTCCGTTGTAAGACTCTCATCCGATACAGTACTCTCCTCCGGCTCTGCCAACGCAACCGTTGCAAAAACGGACAGCATACAGAAAACAAAGAGGAGTGACAAAAACACTTTTACATTACGGGTCATTCTATATCCCTCCAAAGTATAACTTTGATACCGATAAAATGGTACATTCTATTATAACACACCCTTTTGATTTTGCAAGGGGGTTTTTTAAATAATTTGTAAATAACGCTTACGCGTTCACTCGAAAACGCACGGTTTTACTTCGCTTTTCACCGTTTCACAAAGAACTCCTTATACCAGACAAGGAACATAAATACGCACCAGATCTGTCTCCAGTTATCCTTCTTTTGCGCGATATGCTCGTCCAGCAGTCCCACGAGCTGTTCGGTCTTGAAGAACTTTGCCGCGTAGTCGGACGTAAACGCTTCACGTACCACGGACGCGTACCGCTCCTCACGGAGCCATGCACGTACGGGGACGGGAAAACCGAGCTTCTTTTTGTTGGCGACCGCTTCGGGAATGTGGCGGCGCGCCGCCTTGCGCATTGCGAGCTTGGTGCCGTTTGCATTTGCGCGGTATTTGGTCGGAATCGACGAGGCCAGCGCAAACACTTCTCTGTCCAAAAACGGCACGCGCAGCTCCAGACTGCTTGCCATACTCATTTTATCTGCCTTGAGCAGAATGTCGCCCATCAGCCACGTATGCAGGTCGATGTATTGCATTTTGGTCACGGCATCCATGCCTTTTAACTTATGGCGGTACGGTTTGGTAAGATCCGCCGGAGTCTTTTCGCCGTCATAGTGCAAGAGCAGTTGCTTTTTGTACGCCTCGCTCATCAGATTGGTGTTTCCGATGTACCGTTCCTCGATCGGCTTTGCGCGGCGCATCAAAAAGTTCGCGCCCTTGACGCGCGGGAACCGTTCCGCCAATTTGCCGAGCGCCCCACGGATGCAAAGCGGCACACGGTCGTACCACGAAACGGCAAACGGCTCTTTATAGACGTTGTAACCGCCAAAGAACTCGTCCGCACCTTCGCCCGACAGGCAGACCTTGACACGTTTTGCGGCATCGCGGTTCAAAAAGAACAGTGCCGCACCCGCCGCGTCCGCAAGCGGCTCATCCATATGGTACTGGATCGTCGGTAATGCCGCCCAATATTCCTCGGGGCTGATATAGTATACATGGTTTTTGACGCCGATATGCTTCGAAAACTCCTTGGCGTACTCCGCCTCGTCGTACTGTCTGTTTTCAAACCCGACGGTAAACGTCTTGTCCACGTCCGCGATACACGCGACAAAACTGGAGTCGACACCCGACGACAGGAAAGAACCGACCTCTACGTCCGCGATCTTATGCGCTTTCACCGAATCTTCCATCACGGCATCGATCGCGTCGATCCATTCCTCCTCCGTCTTTTCGGTATCAGGGACAAACTTCGGCTCAAAATAGCGCTCGATCTTCAGTTCGCCGTCTTTCCAAAGCAGTCTGTGACCGCCGAGCAGTTTGTAAACGCCCTCAAAGAACGTCGTTTCGCCCGGCGAATACTGGCAGGAAAGATACAGCGGCAATTGTTTTTCGTTAAACGTCTTTTGAAAATCGGGATGATGCAAAAACGCCTTGATCTCGCTTGCAAACAAAAGCTTGCCGCCCCTTGCGTCATAGTAAAACGGCTTGATGCCAAACGGATCCCGCGCCGCAAACAGCTCTTTTGCTTTTCTGTCCCAGATTGCAAACGCAAACATGCCGCGCAGTTTTTCGGGCAGGGCCTCGCCCCACTCCTCGTAGCCGTGCAACAGTACCTCGCTGTCCGAATGCGTCTTGAACGTATGCCCGCACGCGATCAGCTCGTCGCGCAAGGCATGAAAATTATAGATTTCGCCGTTGAACACCAGCACAAGATTCTCGTCCTCGTTATACAGCGGCTGTGCGCCGCCCTCCAGGTCGATGATCGACAGTCTGCGGTGGCCCAGCGCGACGCCGTCGTCGCAAAAATAGCCCTCTCCGTCAGGTCCGCGGTGCTTGATCGCGTCCGCCATGGCTTTGATCACGGCTTGCTTGTTTTCTGTTTGTCCTGTAAAACCAACGATTCCGCACATAATTGCGCTCCTTGTTTTTTATGGTAAAGGGGACGGTTAAGAACCTTTCTTTTTAGAAGAAAGGTTCTTAACAATCTCCAAAGAAAATCTATTGCCGAAAGCTATCGCTTTCGGGGAAAATATAATGATTGGCAATTTGCGCAAGCAAATTGCTACCTTTACTTTCGCGTCAGCGAAAATATCACTCGCACGTAGTGCGAATATCACACGCGTAGCGTATATCACTCGCCGAAGGCGAATATCACTGCGACCGAAGAGGCTCCGCCTCAAACTCCGGTCAAGAACCTTTCTTTTTAGAAGAAAGGTTCTTAACAATCTTCAAAGAAAATCCATTGCCGAAAGCTATCGCTTTCGGGGAAAACATTCTATCCCTTTTCCG
>JAFQII010000176.1 GCA_017397605.1 Clostridia bacterium | reverse complement strand
GATAATCGTTCCGCACGCAGAAACAGCGGCGGACAGTTCTCGCAGGATCTTTTCGATTTCTTCTTTTTCCTGCCCCATGAGGTCGCGCAGGCGGTTGTTTGCCTCGACGACGGCGGCAGGCTCGATAAACAGCGTTGCACCCGATGCGGAAGAATCGTGCACGATACCCTTGATCGCACTTTTTTCCGACGCCTTAACGGGAACGACAAAGCGTCCCGAGCGCTGGGTGACGATCGCCTCCTGCAGATGCTTTTGCGAAGGTCCCGTGATGATACGGTTGAGCACCTCGCGCACCTCCGTCTCCGCACGGCGGATAGAACGGCGGATGCGCAAAAGCGCGTCCGAAGCATCGTCGGCGATCATATCCTCGGCAATGATGATGCGTTCGATCTCGTTTGCCAAATGGCGCTCTTCCAAAAGCGCGTGAAAATACACGCCGAGTGCCTTTTGCTCCTTGCCTGCAGCATACTGCTTGACGGCGATCGCCGTACGGAGCAATGCCGCGACAGCCAACAGCTCATATGCGGTCAGAATCGCACCCTTGTGACTGCGTTCCACCGCGTCCGCAATGCCGGCTCTGCACGAAAGCGGCGGCGCGCCTTTGTATGTGAGTAATTCGAGCGCTTCCTCCGTCTCGTCCAGCAATCGCGTTACGACCACGGGATCGGAAGACGGTACGCTCTCAAGGATCGCCTGCTTGCCGCCCTCGGTATAGGCGAATGTCGAAGCGATCGACAGAATTTTGTCAAATTCTAAGACAGATTGTCCTCTGATAAAGCCTTTCATGATATCCTTTTATAAGTTCTTTTTGAGAAAATCAAGTGTTTTTAATTTCTTTTCCACCCGAAGCAGGAGATAGTCTTCCGTGAGAGCGGAAAGCTCCGCAAGGGCGGTTTCTTCCAGACGGAAGAGGAATATTTTGTTGACGGGGACAGTCAGCAGATGCTTCATGGCGGCAAAGCATGCGTCGGACACCTTGGCACGCTTGGTAAAGCCCTCCTCAGGGTTCTCGCACGCACCGCAGAAAATATAGCCGTCCGTCAGCTCAAACATACGGTTTTTGATCGCATCCGCTTCCTTGCCGCAGATCGGACATTCGGTAAGATCAGGCTCGTAGCCGATCAGTGCGGCGATACGGAACTCAAACGCCGCTTTGATGACACGCGGAGAAGCAAGCTTTTTTTCTGCCGCGTAAAGCGCATTGAGCAGTAAACGCAAAATCTCCGTGCCCTCTTCCCCGCCGACCGAAACAGCAGATGCCAATTCGCAAAGATAGCATCCCAGCGCAAACTCCGTCACATCCTCGCGCAAGGCATAAAAATCCTCGTGCAGAATGGACTCCTGCAGGGTATAGAAGCCGTTTTTGACGTACAACAGCATGTCGGAATACGCAAACAACTGCGCCGAACGCAGATTGGTTGCCGATATCTTGCGCACACCGGGTGCACTGACCGTCAGCACACCTTCTTCGCCCGTCAAAACGGTCAGAAGCTTGTCATTTTCGCCTTTTGCCGCCTCGCGGACGACAATGCCCTTGACCTTATGGCGCATTACTGTTCATCACCCCGGTATCCGAAGTTGGAAAGCAAGGTCGGTCTGTCGCGCCAGTTCTCTTTGACCTTGACCCAGAGATCAAGGTAAACACGTGTGCCAAAAATTTCCTGCGCTTCTTCTCTTGCATATGTGCCGATCTTTTTGAGCATCTCGCCGTTTTTGCCGATGATGATCTTTTTGTGCGCGTTACGCTCGCAATAGATCTCCGCGCGGACAGAAAGAAGGTCTTTCTTTTCTTTAAACTCTTCGATGCCGACCGCAATACCGTGAGGAACCTCCTCGCTCAACAGACGCAGTGCTTTTTCGCGGATGATCTCCGCAAAGATCTGGCGTTCGGGCTGGTCGGTGATCTCATCATCGGGGAAGAAATGCACGCTCTCCGTCATAAACGGCTCCAGCTCGCGGAAGATGCCCTCCAAGCCGTCCTTGTTTGCCGCAGAGATCGGAATGATCGCGTCAAAGCGGTATTTGGACGAGAGATCGACGATCTGCTCGGCAAGCTTTGCTTTGTTTGCTTTGTCGACCTTGTTGATAATCAAAAGAAGCGGTGCCTTGGACGCGGCGTATTTTTCCAGCGTGGCGGTCTCGGTCGCGTTGAGTTCGGTGCATGCCTCGACCAAAAACATAATGACATCCGAATCGGTCGCGGCATTGCCCGCCTGCTTCATCATATATTCGCCCAGCAAGGTTTTGGGGCGGTGCAAGCCGGGCGTGTCGATGAATACGTACTGATCCTCACCCTTGGTCAGAATACCCGTGATACGGTTTCGCGTCGTCTGCGGCTTGCGCGAAACGATCGCAACCTTTTCGCCCAACAGCGCGTTGAGAAGCGTGGACTTGCCGACGTTGGGCTTGCCCGTAATGGTAATAAAAGCGGTTCTTGTCATAGTTTATAATCCTTTGTTATCAATCAGCGTTTGATTCCCAGCGCGTCCAGAATCTCGCGCTGTTTGGCTTCCATTTCCTCGCGTTCGTCCTCGGTCTCATGGTCGTAGCCGAGCAAGTGAAGCGCAGAGTGCGCACACAAAAAGCACAGTTCCCTTTTGAGCGAGTGCCCGTATTCCTCCGCCTGACGGCGTGCAGTCTCGACCGAGATCACAATGTTGCCGAGCGAAACGTACACCTCGGGCATCTCAAACTCCATCATCGGAAACGAAAGCACGTCCGTCGGACGGTCAATGCCGCGGAACTCACGGTTGATGCGGTGAATCTCCTCGTCTCCGCAGGTCGTCAGTTCTATTTCAAAGCGATGATTGGGATAGTGCTCGTCCACGCAGGTACGGATGACGCGCTTCATCAGCGGAAGATACGTCTTGGGAAACGGGTATGCGGGATCTTGCTCGATATAACAACGAATCATTGTCTGCCACCTTTGATTTCATACGCCTCGATGATCTTTTGCACCAGCGGATGGCGCACAACATCCTTGCGCGTAAATCTGAAAATTTCGATATCCTTGATGTTTTGCAAAATGTCAATTGCCTCGACCAGACCGCTCTTGCACATCTTAGGCAGGTCGATCTGTGTAACGTCGCCCGTGACAACGGCTTTGCTGTTGTTGCCGAGACGTGTCAAAAACATTTTCATCTGCTCGGGTGTGGTGTTTTGTGCTTCGTCCAGAATGATAAACGCATCGTCCAGCGTTCTGCCGCGCATATACGCCAGCGGACAGACCTCAATCACGCCTTTTTCGGCATTGCGTGCCGCACCCTCTCCGCCGAGCAATTCGCCCAGTGCATCATACAGCGGGCGGAGATACGGATCGATCTTGCTTTGCAAATCACCCGGCAGGAAGCCGAGTTTTTCGCCCGCTTCCACCGCAGGTCTGGTCAGGATGATGCGCGAGATCTGCTTTTGCTTGAGTGCGGTGACCGCCATTGCAACAGCGAGAAACGTTTTGCCCGTTCCCGCAGGGCCGACGCCGAACACGAGCGTGTTCTTTTTGATCGCATCGACGTATTTGCGCTGACCGACGGTGCGCGCCTTGACGGGCTTACCCTTGCTTGTCAAGCAGATGCAATCGCTGTACAGGGCGGAAAGCTCTTCTGCCCTATCCTCGCGGATCATAGAAATGATATATCCGATACTGTTGGTATCCAGCGTGCCCGAAATGGTAAACAAACGGTACAGCTGCAAAATACACGCCGCCGCCTGCGCGACGTTGCCCTCGTGAACGCCCTGCACCTTGACACCGCCGTCGCGGCAGGATACCGAGACGTCAAACGCGTCCTCAATGGTCACAAGATTGGAATCCAACGTTCCGTAAAGCTGCGAGAGAAAGTCTATCGATAGTTCGTCAATGATTTTTTCGTACATAAATACCCTTTTCAACCAAAAATCCTATTTCTACAGATGATAGTATATCACAATTTTTTGTATTTGTCAAAGAAAACAGCATTTTTTCTTGACGAAATGATTTTTTTGTGGTATCATAACAAAAAACAAACCGCATTTGGTTTGAAATAGGAGGCTTTTTATGAAAATTTCCCTGCTTACCCGCATCCTCTGTCTCGTGATGGCTCTGGCATTCGGCGTGCTTGCCGTCGCTTGCGGAGAGACCGAGGACGTATCCGAGACGGCTTCTTCCGCTACCTCGCAAACCGAATCCAAAGAGGAAGAAAAATTTGTTCTGTTTTCCAACTTGCCCGACAAGAACTACGGCGGCAGAGATTTTACCGTTTTGGTTGAAGGTGACTACATGAACACCTACAGATCCGTAGAGCTGACCGTTCAGGCAGAATCCTACAGCGGTCTGAATACGGCTATCCAGACGCGTAACGATCTCATCACCGAGAAGTTCGGTGTCAACATCGTTGAAGAGCGTACGGCTGCAAGCGGCGAGTTGCTGTCCACCCTGCGTGACAACGCAGTTGCCGGCATCAGCCTCTACGACATGGCTATGCCCTACATGAGTGATGCTGCAACACTCGCGCTCGAAGGCTCGCTGTACGACCTCAACGAGCTTGAGCACATCCATCTTGATCAGAAATACTACGACCAGGGCTCCGTCTCCGACCTTTCCGTTGCAGGCAAGAACTATTTTGTCACGGGCGACCTCTCCCTGCTCTCCTTTGCATGCACGCATGCAATTGTCTTTAACAAAGACGTGATCAAGGACAACAGCATGGATGATCCTTATACCCTTGTTGAAAACGGCGAATGGACGCTCGATAAGATGTTGGAAATGTCCAGCAAGATCACCGGCGACACCGACGGCGAATCCGGCATGAGCTACACCGACACCTACGGTTTCCTTGTCAACGATAACTTTATCCTCAGTATGTATATCGGTGCAGGTCAGCGTCTGACCACCAAGGACAACAACGACGAACCGATTATCGCCATCACGGGCGAAGGTCCCGCACGCGTATACGAAAAGATCTACGATCTCGTCACCAACGTCAGCGCAACCTGTCAGTTCAGCGCTGCAAGCAACAGCTACTACACTTCCGCTACTGCTGCAGGAAAAAACATCTGGATTGCCGCAATCGAATCCATCGCTGACAAGAGAGCATTGTTCCGCGCAATCGCGCTGATTGATATCTTTGATCACGGCGACTACGAAGGCAACTTCGGTGTTCTGCCTGTTCCGAAATACGATGCCGCGCAGGATAACTATTACTCCCGCGTTTCTACCGTATATGCAACCTCCGTTGCAATTCCGTTTAACGCCGAAGATCCCGAAATGTCCGCAATCATCACCGATGCGCTGATGCAGGCATCCACCGACACCACCAAAAACGCATACTTCCAGGTCATCATGACAGACCGTAAGGTTCAGGACTACGACAGTGAAAAGATGCTCGACATCATCTTCAACAGCCGCGTATACGACCTTGGCTCCATCTATCACTGGGGCGGCACAAACGAAGCTGACATCAACTCCATCTCCGGCTTTATGAACGCGATCGCAATCTCCGGCTCCAACACCTTTGCATCCTCCTGGCAGTCCATCGAATCCGCTGTACAGGCCAAGATGGACGAAACCATCGACGCATACCTCGACTAAAAGCGAAAGGAGACGCCGCTGCATGAAACAGTTTATCGTGCGTTCCCTATCCTTTGTGTTATTGATAATCATGCTCCTTACTGCTGTGTCTTGTGCACAGCAGGAGGAGAGCACTTCTTCCGAAGCAGTTTCTTCCGACGTGTCGACTGAGGTATCCAAGGAAGAGGAGTTTGTCCTTTTCTCCAACCTGCCCGAAAAGGATTACAGCGGAAAAGTGATCCGCGTCCTTGTCGAAGGCGACTACATGACGTCGTATAAGTCTGTAGAACTTTTGCCGCACGAAGAATCCTACGACGCGCTTAATACCGCGATCACCAACCGAAACAATTTGGTTACGGAGCGGTTTGGTGTTACGTTTGAGCAAGACCGCACTTCTTCCACACCCGAAATGGCAAATACTCTGCGCGAAAACGCTGTATCGGGTATCAGCACCTATGACTTTGTCATGCCTTACCTGCCCGTAGCGGCAAGCATCGCGCAGGAAGGATATTTGCTTGACCTTGCACAGATGGAAAACATCCATCTCGATCAGCCTTATTATGACCAAGGCTCCGTCAAGGGTTTGTCCATCGGCGGCAAAAACTATTTTGTCACAGGCGATCTCTCCTTGCTGACCTACGACGTTACACATGTTTTGCTGTTTAACAAGGATATGATCAAGGACAACAATCTGGAAAACCCGTACGATCTTGTCACAAGCGGAAAATGGACGCTCGACAAGCTGCGCGAAATGGCGCAAAAGATCACCGGGGACACTGACGGCGAGTCCGGCATGACCCATAAGGATACGTACGGTTTCCTTGTTAACAACAACTTTATTTCCAGCATGTTTATCGGTTGCGGTTTGCGCTTTACCGGCAAAGACCAAAACGACGAGCCTGTTTTGACAATCTACTCCGAGCAGGCTACCACGGCGTACAACAAGATTTTTGATCTCGTCAATGACGAAACCGCGTGCGGTCAGATCGATAATCTTTCCAAGGGCTTCGGTTCTTCTGCGGTGGCAGACGGCTTGACTGTTTGGGAGGGCGCAACCGAAGCGATCGCTTCCAAGCGTGCATTGTTCCGTGCGGTATCGCTCAATGCGATTCTCGTGCTCGGCGAGTATGACTGTAATTTCGGCGTGTTGCCCGCACCGAAGTTTGACGAAGCGCAGGACGATTATTACGTTCGTGTTTCGACGCTTTATGCAAGCTCTGTTGCAATTCCCAACAACGCCGCAGACCCCGAGATGTCCTCGATCATCATCGACGCATTGATGCAGTCCTCGACCGATACGGTCAAAGAAGCGTACATTGAAGTCGTCATGAAAGAACGTAAAATTCAGGACGACGAGAGCGAAGCGATGCTTGATCTGATCTTTGACAGCCGTGTATACGACTACGGTACCGTGTACAACTGGGGCGGTGCGAGCGAAGGCGACGCAAACTCCATTACAGGCTTTATGAACAACATCGCGTTCTCCGGGACAAACACATTTGTTTCCAGATGGCAAGCCATCGAGCCGACTGTTCAGGCGGCAATGGACGACACGATTGCAACCTACAGAGCAATCGACTGATTTCCTCAAAAAACGTATCCGACAGGCCGGGTTGGTCTGTCGGATATTTTTTCAAATCTTTTTGCAAGCAACTGCATGCTTTGCACACTATATGAGTGAAAGGAGGTCTTGATGACAATGCAAAACGAAATGCTTATCAAAGCACTCACAGACGAATATGCGGAGAAGCTGTTTTACTTTTGCCTCAAAAAGACGGGCGACAGCGTTGAAGCGGAGGATCTGACCAGTGATATCCTGGTCGGCATCCTTTCTGCTCTGCAAAAAGGCACAGAGCCGTCAAATTTTTCTGCATACGTATGGCAGATCGCGCGCAACCGTTACGCCGCATGGGCAAAACGGAGACGCAGGGAACGCGAGTCGGTGTCCGGGACCGATATCACAGAATACGAACCTGCCGACGAAAACAGCGACATCGAGGAACAAACCGTCTACAACGAGCAATTGGCTCTGCTACGGCGCGAGCTGGCGTTTGTTTCATCCGATTACCGCAATATTCTGATCGCGTACTATTTTGAAAACAAGCATGTACGCGAGATTGCAGAAGCATTGGGACTTCCGAAAGGAACGGTGGAGTCCAAGCTCCACCGCGCAAGAAAGATTTTGAAAGAAGGAATGGAAATGGCAAAAGAATTCGGAGTCAGAAGCTACAAGCCCGAGGAAATCAATTTTGTCAACAATTGCAGCGCATTTGGAAAATACGGACAGCCTTGGACAATTTTGAGACATGCGATGTACAAAAACATCTTTTTGGAGGCGTACGACAACCCTTCCACCGCAGAAGAGCTTGCTTTGGAGCTGGGCGTCGCCCTGCCTTACATGGAAGATGAACTGAACTATCTTGTCGAGCAGACCTTTTTGGTCAAAGACGGCAACAAGTACGAAACGGATTTTCCGATCATCAGCCGCGAAACACAGGAAAAGGTTGCAGCCAAAAACGCATCTTTGACAGCAAAGATCACTTCCCTGCTGGAAAAACTGTTGGATACATTCCATGCGGCATGCGTACGTGCGGGTATTTCGTACTATGGAGATTATGTAAGTTATGAGGATGCCAAGTGGACATTATTGATGCGCACATACGATTGGTTCCGCTATCCTACGCACGCGCGCCTTAAGTACCGCGAGCGTCCCAATGACGGACGATGGGAAATCGTCGGCTATCAGATCTCAAACAGACCTCACCTGCCGTTTGTCGGTTTGCACGGTTGCTTTTCCACACGCGATGATCTGCCGTCTGTGAATTTCGATCAGTTCAAATTCATGCACGGAGACATCCATCTGCAGACTCCCGAATGCATCTCTCACGAGGAAGGCTACGCGCTGCAGCTCGTGGCAAAAGGTCAATGGAAGGAGTGCTCAAAGGGCATGCTGGACAATCTGTTGCAATACGGTTACATCCGTACGGACGGTGAAGGGTACGTTCCGAACATTCTCGTCTTTGACGGACGTCTCTCCGACAAATACGTCAGCGAGCTTTGCGAAGAGGACAGAAACGAAATCAGATCGCTTGCCGATCAAATCAGAAAACTTTTTGACGAACTTGCGGAACACTCCAACAAAGTAACGATGAGTGATCTGCCCACACGATTCCGTAAAAACGAATCGATCTGCGCGCTCGCGTGCAGTAACGTGGGCTTTGACCGCTCGGATGTTCTGGAGCAGGCGCTCGCCGACAGCTGGATCAAGCATGACGAAAACACAAGCAAGGTCATCGGTGCATATTTGATCTTATAAAAAATCACCGAAAACGTCAGTTTTCGGCAATCAATTTCTTTGGGGATACATAAGGACCTTTCTTTTTAAAGAAAGGTCCTTATGACGTTCTCTATTACAATTCCATCAAAATCTCTCGGTTAAGCGTCACGTAGTCGCGCAGTTCCTCGGGTGTGAGGGGACGTGCGAGCATGACCGCGGAGAGGTAGATGTGCTTGGCGATGCGCGCGGCTTTTTCGTCACCTTCGGGCAACGACGCAAGCTTTTTGATCAGCGCGCTTTGGGTGTTGACGGAGAGAACCTCTTCCACGGGGAACGAGAAGTCTTCCTTGCCGCCCTGCATGCTGTACATGCGCATCATATCCGCCATGCGGCGGCTCTCTTCGCTGACGGAGACGAGCGCAGGCGCGTCTTCTTCGCCCAGCGGGACAAAGGTCACCTTGGCATCTTCCTTGCCGATGGCGGTCTTAAAGAGCGTCTCCAACGTTCCCGTCTCGGTTTCGCCCTCTCCCTTGATCGCATCGAGGTCGGAGTCGATGCGGCGGAACTTGATCTTGTCGTTTTTGCTCTCGACAAACTGTGCGTAGTTGGTGTCCATCAGCGTGTCAAACAACAGCACGGGAATCTCTTTTGCCGCAAAGAGGTCAAGGTAGTAGCTCTGTGCTTTGGCATCGGTGGTATAGTAGACCGTGCCTTCCTCCTTGCCGT
>JAFQII010000175.1 GCA_017397605.1 Clostridia bacterium | reverse complement strand
GCCAATGCCGAGGTTTATGCGCTTGAAGAAGTGCTTTCGGGCATCTACCACGGCGACGGCGAGGATCTGACCGAAGAAATCCGCTCTTATGCAGATAAGATTGACAATTCTGAGAATACCGAGCGCAACGGCTGCGTGGTCGTGGATGCGCGTCTTGCAGAGCTTCTTCAAAAACTGATGGATAAGTACACCTTTGACGGTGTGGATAACTCTTGGCTCAAGGTCTGCTATTACTATGACTACCTTGGTCCCGCAGACTAAAAAGGGGAAACAAAATGAGGCATTTACACACAAAACGGTTTTTACTTTTTGCACTTGCATTGTTGCTTTGCGGAACCGTGATGCTCGCTTCCTGCGGTTCGGAGGAGACCTCCTCCGATGCCGCGTCCGAACCGGGAACCTCCGCAGGCGATGTGGTTTATAGGGTAACGGTCAAGGATCTGCTTGATGTGCCGTATCAATCCGACATTGCCGTGCAATTTATGCAAAACGGAGAGCGGATTGCCATGCAACCGCTGGATGAAAACGGTATCGCCGAAAAAGTCCTGCCTGCAGGAACATACGATATCGTGTTGGCGTTTGCTGACAACGAGCAAAATTATCATTATGAGCAGAACGTAGTGCTGACGGCCCAAGAGCCTGCGATCAACCTGATTGTTTCGCGTAAGGTGGCGTCTGAGCCGATAGAACTGATTGCTCAGGGCAATTCATATGATGCATATCCGATCGAGACGGGGTGCTTTTATACCAAACTGACCAAAAACAGCCGCAACTATTTCCTGTTTGCGCCTACTGTGGCAGGCAAGTACGAGTTTAAGATCGTGCAAGGTACAGACGTGCAGATCGGGTACTACGGTGCTCCGCACTTTGTGCTGGAAAACAACACGGCAGACGTCAAGGATAACGCCTTTACGATTTCCGTTTCCGCAAGCATGATCGGCTCGGACGGCGGCGGAACGGCGGTGTTTGTTCTCGGCGTGGATGCGACGGGCGAGGCAGAGCACTGCATCCTTGACATCGAGCGTATCGGCGACCCCGACCGCACGATTGAGGATGAGCCCTGGATCATTTACGAAGCGACCGAAGAACCGGTTGAGTATGACCTTCCCGAAGGCGCACAGATCAAGGAGTTTGATCTGACTGCCGCAACGGACGCATATCCGTTGGTATTCAACGAAGAAGACGGTTTTTATCACCTTCACACTGCGGACGGCCCGCTGGTGCTGGTGAGACTTTCCGAGGACTGCGAGTATATCGCATGCTTTGAGACCATTCTGGACCGTTCGGGCGTTTCGAGATATTTCTTCAACGAGGACGGCTCATTTGACAGAAAAGAAAGCTACGATGCGTGTTTGTTGGATTATATCGCATGCACGGATCTGGACGAAGGCGTTTATCCGCTGACCAAAGATTTGGAGTACATCATCAAAAACCGCGGCGAATACGTCGGTTGGTGGGATATCGAGAGCGCGAGCTATCTGTTTGTTGATCTCAACGGCAACCCCGAAGAAGGCATCAACCATGAACTCGCGTGGCTGTTGATGTGCTGCTACATTGAGTGATTCTATGAAAAAACAGTATGTCAGCCTGTCCGTTCTGCTCGCGCTTGCCGTTTTGCTTTGCGCGTGCACGGCATCCGACGGCACAAGCAATGAGCCTTCTGCCGAAAGCAGTGCCGCAGAACGTATTTTGTACACGGTCGAAGTGGCCACGGACGGCGGTATGCCGCTTGCAGCAGTGCGCGTGGACGTTTATACGGACGAGACGCTTGCAAACCGTATCCGCGCTTCCGAGACAGATGAAAACGGCACCGTCTCTTTTGAGGCGGAGCAATCCGACGGCTATGTGGCGGTTTTGAGCAATCTGCCGTACGGCTTTGATACCAAGCAGCTGTTTTCGATAACCGAAACAACGCGGATTTCCTTAAAAGGTAATATGCGAAACGGGGACGATCTCTCAAACGCTACCTCGCGTCTCGGCGATATCGTCCGCGATTGTACGGTGACGGCAGTAGACGGAACGGAATACAAATTCTCCGAACTGCTTGACACCAAAAAGGCAATTGTGCTCAATTTTTGGTTTGAAAACTGCGGTCCCTGCAAAATGGAGTTCCCGTTTTTGCAAAAAGCGTATGAGGCGTACAGCGACGACGTGATCGTGCTTGCGATCAATCCGCTTGACGGTACCAAAAACAGCATTGCGGCATATGCGTCCGATCTGGGCTTAACGTTTCCGATGGCAAAGGGCGCCTCGTCGTGGGCACAATATATGTCCTTGAACGCATACCCGACCACCGTTGTGATCGACCGCTACGGCATGATTTGTATGAGACACGGCGGAAGCGTCACCGAAGAAGGGGTGTTTGAGCAGATCTTTGCGCATTTCACCGCCGATGACTACAAGCAACAAACATTCCGCAATCTGAGCGACCTGCTCGGATGATCAGAAAGGAACTACGAATATGAAACAGTTAAAACTTTTCCTGCTTTGCATGCTCGTGCTCGGCACGGTACTTTGCCTGTGTGCATGCGGCGAGTCTGCTGATACTTCTTCTGCAGTCAGCACCGAGCAGAGCCAAACCGTTTCTGCCGAAAGCAGTGCGGCACAATCCGAAGTAGAGTCCGAGGCTTCTTCCGAGCCCGAGCAGACCGCTTCTTTTGCAGTGACGGTCGTTGACGGTGACGGCAACCCCGTTTCGGGCGTCATGGTGCAGATCTGCAAGGACACCTGCCTGCCTGCGATGACCGATGCAAACGGTGTTGCGACCTTTGCTTTGGAGATCACCGACGGCTATAAGCTTTCCGTCATGTCCTGTCCCGAAGGCTATACCTATACGGGCGATGCCGAGATCCATCTCGAAAGCGGTGCGACGGAATACACGCTCACTTTGCAAAAGGGTGCTGAATGATGAGCCGCAGAACATGGATTTCGATCATTTTGATCTCGATGCTGTTGGTTTGTCTGTTGGTCGGTTGTTCCGATGAGCCGGACGTGCAGGAAACATCCTCTGCCGACGGTTCTGCCGATGCGTCTGTTTCGGCGTCTTCGTCTGCCGAGCTCTCCAAGCAGGAGTCAAGCACCGACAGCGGTTCAAAAGAAAGCAACGATACAAGCTCCGAGCAGACTTCGAGCGAAACGGCAAGCTCTGCGGTGAGCGGGGACGAGAGCTCCGAGATGATCTCCGCGCCCGAGTCTTCCGACGAATCCGATCCCGAATCGATGGGGCCTGCGGAGTCCTCCAAGCCGGAGGAATCCGATGAATCCGATCCGGATGCATCTCAGCCGGAGACCTCGTCCAAGCCGGAGAACTCGTCCAAGCCGGAGACTTCGTCCAAGCCGGAAACCTCGTCCAAGCCGGAAGAACCGTCCAAGCCGGAAGAACCGTCCAAGCCGGAAGAACCGTCCAAGCCGGAAGAACCGTCCAAGCCGGAAGAACCGTCCAAGCCGGAAACCTCGTCCAAGCCGGAAGAACCGTCCGAGCCCGACGAACCGTCCGAGCCCGACGAACCGTCCGAACCCGACGAACCGTCCGTTCCTGATGAGCCGTCCGAACCCGACGAACCGTCCGAACCGGAAGTATCTACGCCCGAGGTGGGCAGCGGTACGGAAGAAGATCCGTATCTGATGATTCCGGATACAGAAACGATGACGTTGACGACGGTCAAGATCGGCGGCGGAAGCTCCGTTTTCTACGGCATTCAGCGTATCGGCGGCAAGGATCTGGTGATCTACGCTCCCGATGTGTATATCGTATACGAGGGCAAACGCTACGAGGCGGTAGAAGGTGTGCTCACCATGCGCTTTAAAACGGCGCTCGCCAGCGATTTCATTCAAGTGGAGATCGGCAACAGCGGAAACGCGGACAAGTCGTTCTTCCTGCAGTTTGCAGACCCGCTGGGCGCGCAGGGTAATCCTCAGAGCATAGATCTGTCTGTGGGACTGTATGAGATTTCTCTGGAAAAAGACGACGCTGACGGCTTCTACTACCGCTGTACGGCGACAAAGACAGGTACGATCCGCTTTTCGCTCACCGCAACCAAGGACAGCGTACTGACGGTGACAAACAACCGCAACAGCACGCAAGGTACGGTGGATACGGTTGCACCTGCAGAGGGCGAAAACAAGCCGACCGACGAGAACGGCTGGTTCTGTTTTGAACTCGATGTGCAGGAGGGCGACGAGCTGATCATCATTGTCGGTACGATTCCCAACCGAAGAGGAAATCCTGCCGCAGATGTTACCTGGAAAGCGGAATATATTGCATAACAATCTTGCGAGAGAAGCTTATGGAAATGAGTTTCTCTCGCTTTTTTGCGCAAAACGTGAAAAAATTATGATTTTCTATTGCTTTGTGCAGAAAAATGTGATAGAATGATAATGTAAAATATATAGCATGCGAAAATGCATGCATACATGCAATGCATGTAAGGAGGAAAATACCAATGAATGCAAAAAGAGTGATTGGTTTTCTTCTCGCAGCAGTCATGATGCTGATGCCCATGGCTGTTTTTGCAGAAGACGTACCGCTGGGTGAGGCGGATAACCCCTACCAGCTCAGTACCATGGATATGCGCTTTGCGGTTTATGTAGAGCCGGGCGCAACCGCTTGGGTACAGGTGGATGATTGCAACGGTTCGACCCTCTCGGTCGGCTATGCGACTTCTTCCGCGTACATGGTCATCTATTGCAGACAGACCTATTACCCCGATGAAGGCTCTGCAGACAACACCATGACGCTGACGATGGTTGACGGCGCGGACATGTTCTCTGTCTATAACGCAGGCGAAGAAGCGGTGACCGTTTATATGTCGCTTACGGCAGGCGCAGGCGGCAGCACCTCGGGCACGATGGACAATCCCGAAATCGTGACGCTTGCACCCAACATGTTTGGCGGCATCGGCGCGTATATGTCTGCTGATCTTGCGGCAGGCAACCAAGGCTATTATTATCTTGCGACCGTTCCGTCGGACGGCAAGCTGGCTGTCTCGATCAGCGCAGTCGACGATGAATGGAACGCGATCGGCTGGATGTATAGTGTCAACAACCTGACCAAGGGACTTTACGGTGACATGCATTTCAGCGATGAGGAAGAGCCTCTGATCACCGAGGAGTTCGATGTTTCCGCGGGCGATGAGATTCAGGTCTTTATGACCACTTATGATCCCAACGATATGTGGAACGCTCCTGCAGGTACGATCTCGGTCAACTTTGAGCTCTCCGCAGTCGGTACCTGGGGCAACCCCGAGGCGATCGATGCCGGAGTCTATGCGACCGATCTTGCGGCAGGCAACCAGGGGTACTACTACGTTTGGACCGCGGCAGAAAGCGGTACGATGACCGTCACGATGGATGACGAAAGCGGCTGGACTTATGTCGTCAACGGCGAGCTTGCAAGCGGCGACTATACTTATGGCGAAACGCATTGGTTTGATGATGAGCAGGTTGTTGCTTCCGAGACCTTTGCTGTTTCTGCGGGCGACAAGTATACCATCATGGTAAGCACCTACGATCCCAACAGTTGGAACGCACCCGAAGGCACGGTCAACTGGACGCTGTCCTTTGTCCCCGGAGAAACCGGCGGTGAAGGCGGCGAAGGCGGCGAGGGCGGCGACGTTGGCGGCGATCCCGAAGATACCGAGATCACTTACACCAACAGCGACGTTTATCTCGAGGTCGGTACTGCAGAGTATGCGCTGGACGGCGGATACACGTACACGATCTTCACCTTTGAGCCTTCTGAGGAAGGCAAATACACCTTTACCTCCGATATGTTGATCGGCATTGTCAGCTACAACGGCATGTGGATGTCCACTGACCCGAGCGCTGCCAATGTGTGCGAATACACGGCAGAATGGACCTGCACCGGTGTCGGCCAGAGCATCTGGATTGCTGTCAAGAACGATGCGGATGCGGCAAATATCACAATTGAGCAGGGCGACTCCGGTATCGTGGAGATCCCTTCGACGGTTTATACCAACAAAATCGAGCCGCAACCCTTTACCTACGACGGCGATGCAAACGAACTGATGTATGTCGACACCTTTGACGATGTGCTTGACGTTGCTGTTTATGGCAGCGACGGCTACTATCACCTGGGCGATGCGTACGGTCCGATTCTGTATGCAGACCTCAACGATTCGCTGATGTCTTTGGCAACCGTCAACAGCTACGGTCAGCTCAAAGAAGCGATCTACGAAAACGGCGTTCTGGTTTCCAAGATCGACTACACCGAAGCGTATATGGCGTATGAAGCATGCATGGACAAAAACGGTCTGTACCCGTTGACCGACGATCTTATGCTCATCTTCCAGAGAATCGGAGCATACAGAGATTGGTACGGCGCGGAAGGTTGGGTCGGCGGCGAGTTGGAAGACGCATGGATGTTTGCTTGCTACTATGTAGAAGGTCAGAGATTTGAGCCCGAACCCGAGCAGATCAAGGGCGACGCTAATGAAGACGGCGAGATCAACTTGCTGGACTACATGATGGTCAAGAGATACATTCTCGGTATTTACGAGCCCACTGCACAGGGCCTCAAGAACGCTGACGTTGACGGCGACGGCGTGATCAAG
>JAFQII010000174.1 GCA_017397605.1 Clostridia bacterium | reverse complement strand
CTGTTTCCTTCAAAAGAAGGGTTGTAATAATATTCTCTGTAAAACTCAACGTTTCCGAACATAGACAGCAGTTCATCGTTTTCATCAAAAATGATCCATGTAAGCGGAAAACCTACACGAACATTGTCGCGGCATTCGTACGATGACGAAGTATTGGCGGCAATGGTGGGATAAAATGTAAAATCATCGCCCGGTTTATTGCTTGTAGAGAGCGTCTCGAAAACACCCTTGAATTTTAAGCTCAGATATTTGGCATAACAAGTCTCTGCCGTTTCGATCATGTCAACCGTGTATGTGAATTTCGAAAAGGGAATTTTCGGTTGGAACAAAAAATATTTTTGATACTTTGCCGGAAACATAAACGTCTGTGTCTCTGTCTTCAACACCCCATCCGTCTCATCCAAATAGGTGCCGGTAATTGTAAAACGATAATCCGTGTCCGTCTCGTTTGTGACATCCACGATTGCAACGTTATTTTCTTCGTATGAATAGATTTTGTGCTTGATCAAAAACGTCTCATTGCTCCCGCTGTGATCGAAAGAATCCTCGCTCTGCGAATCGGTCTCCTCATGCACTTTGCTTACCGAAATCCTCGACTCCTCATCATAACTGCCGATCGAGTACTCCAGCTCTTCCTGCGCACAGCCTGCCAATACACCGATACAAGCGGCGCAAAGCATACAAACTGCGATTATCTTTTTCATCGTTATGACCATTCCTTTCGTAGCCCGCAAACGCGGGCGGTTGCTAAAGATTTTGTGAGCGAAGCCACAAAATCATCATAAATCCGCAAAAGCCGTCAATCATGAAAACCTTGATGTAACTGTTCTCTGCGGAGCAGTACATATATCGCGATCAGCATTCCCGCCGCAAGGCAGAAAAACAGGATTCGGTTGTACGTCCACAGCGGCCCGATTCCGTAATGCTCGACGGGAACGGTATCTCCCAACAGATAGCCCGAGATCAACGGGTCAAACAACGCGCTTTTGATCCCGACGCTCCCCGCGCGGATGTTGTAGTTGAGGGTATAAAACGTGCTGTACGCAAAGATTCCAAGCCCCACGGGAGCATAACAGTTTTTGAGCAGGACGCGCAAAAACAGAAACAGCGATGCAAAAAACAGCGTCGTCACAAAAACCGACACGAGCATATACAGCTTGTACTGCTCGGGAATGAAAATCGGGATGACGATTTCCTCGACGGGCGCGAAATACTCCTTATACCGATACAGCACGACCAACGCCTCCATGGCGCAAACGGCATACCCGAGCAGTACAAAAAATCTGCCCAACATCAGTCTTGCCGTTTTGACACCGCAGACCAGCCCCAGCTCGATCTCATAGCCGTCGTACAGCAAAAAGGAGATCGGCAGCAGCAGTACAAACGGGACGATGCGTTCCGTCACATCAAAGAAACCGTTGTCGAGCGGAAGCGTTATCAATGCTCTCTTGTCCCAAACGCCCGAAATGAGCGCAAGCAGTCCAAACGCAAGGAGCAAAAACCAACTGTATTTTTTGAGATCACGCACAAACAGCATGGTGCCACCTCCTGATTATTCGGGCGGATAGTTAAACCCTTTGAGACAAAAGATCGCACGGATCTCGCCCTTGTACTGCTCGGGCCATGTCAATGTTTCCTCCATCGTCTGGTAGATGATCGGCGTTTTGTAATGCACGCCCAGCTCCCAGCCCGGTTCAATGTACGGCGTATAATCGAGCATATGTACCAGCTCGTTTTTTTCGTTAAACAACAGCACGGTCAGCATCGCGCCGCGTATCTCATGGTGCGTACTGCTGTAAGTAAACTTTGCAACGATCGTGGGATAATATTTAAAATTCCCCTTGACCACCTCTTCCGTGATGCTCAGACGCGTTTCTTCCAAGCCTTCAAAACGGTAGTCAAACGCCGTGACAAACACCTCGCCCGTGTATTCCGTCGCGCTGACCGTGTAGGAATAGTCCGCAAACGGTATCTGCGGGGTGAATACAAAAAAGTTCTGATACCCCGCGACAAACTGCTCAAAGCTCTTTGACTCCGTCCCAAGCTCGCCGCCCTGCTCGTCATAGTACGTCATGTCGATGGTGATTGTATAGTTTGTCGCCGTCTCGTTGGTGACGTCCAGCAAAACGACGTCGTGTTCCCCGTAGGTGTAGGTCTTGTCCTTGACCAAAAACGTGCCCGCGTTGTTCTCGGGGATGGATTCGGTTGGCGTATTACTCTCGGTCGATTCCGTTTGCCCCACCTGCACGCGCGACTCCGCGTCATAGCTTTCGATCGTGTAGTCGGTGTCGACGTCCTTTTTGCAAGCGCAGAGAAGAACGCAAAGCATCAAAAGCAAAAGTACTGTTTTTTTCATATGTTCCTCCCTTTTATTTACACATCGCGTTTTTTGATACGGAAATACGACACCGCCGTGCCGATCGCAATATAACCGATCATGCACGCAAATCCGAGATACACGTCTGTCATCGTGTCGCCGTTCATATCCATCAGCATTTGGTACAGCTCGGTGTTCACGCGGACCACATGAGTCGCCAGCGCCCTCGGCACGGGGCAGAGATAACGAAAATAGATCTGATAGACAGCCTGCCATTTCCAGCGGAACATCAGATATACCATATAGTAAAAAATGATATAGATGCTCGACACGATCATGGCGGGGACTCCGTGCTTAAACAGCGTTCCCACCGCGTAGGTGATGCAGATGTACGAAGCAATGCTCGGCATGCACAGCACCCAGTCGACGCGCAGCAGACGGACAAACGAATCTGCCAAAAACTGCGTAGCCGTCATATCCGCGACTCCGCCCGCAACGATCACACGCAGGTACAAAAGCCCAAACGTCATCGCCGTAAAAAGCACGCCGCACACCGCAATCAATGCACTCAGCCTGCCAAGCACATACCCGACCGTGCTTCCGCCCGCCGCCTTTTCGATCTCAAAAAAACGGTCGCCGTAGTCGCGGTTGAGCGTGATGACCGTGCAAACGACCGCAAAAAGCGGCATGGCGTACATCATAAAATTGGGCACGGGGATGTTGTGCATCATATCGTTGTAGGTATTGATATCGATCGGGCCGTACTTGGTTCCGTCCGCAAAATGCTCGATGTTGTTTTGCAACACCACGATAATCACGACCGCAAACATCAGCCAAAAGGTCGGCGTGCGCAACAGATTCTTGACCGTGTTCCGAAACGTTCCCGTAAACATGTCTGCTTCTCCTTCCGTCCGCCGTATCGGCGGCTTTCTTTTTGACAAGTTTACAGCAGCAATGTCATGGAGTTGTCATGGAGTTATCATAGAATTGTAAAAATTATCAGTCCGAAAAGCCCTGATGCAGTTTTTCACCCCTCAGCAAAGCATAAGACGCCGCAAGCATCACCGCCGCCAACGCAAAAAACAGCAAACGGTTGCATGTCCACAGCGGCATGAGCCCATAGTGCCCGACAAGCACGGTATCACCCAAAACATAATCCGACAAAAACGGATCAAACAAACACATCCGTATATCGGTCTCTCCGTTTCGGATGCTCGCATTTTGATAAAAGAGATACAGATACACCGCAAACCCCAAGCCCATCGGTGCGTAGCAGTTTTTGAGCGCGACGCGCAAAAACAAAAACAAGGACGAAAAAAACAGCACTGTCACAAGCACAGACCCCAAAAGGTACAACTTGTAGTGCTTTGGAACATACAGCGGAATGATAAACCCATCCGTGGCGAGCAACCCGAATTTGTCATACGGGTTGCACGCAAGAACAATCAGCGCCCCCAGAGCCGCATACAGCGTGTACGCCGACCAGCGTGAAAGCATCATACGGGAGGTTTTTGCTCCGCAGACCAGCCCCAGTGTGATTTCGTAGCGGTCATACAACAAAAACGCGATCGGCAGGAGCAGCAGCGGCGGCAGGAGCGGCTCGAACTGGTTGCAAAACCCGATTTCGGGCGGGACGGCGATGAGCGGAAAATCCGCCCATACGTGCGATGCCGCAAATACCGTCCCGGTCACAAGGATCAAAAAGAAAAACTGCCTGCGCAAAGCTCTGACAAAAAGCATGTCGGTCTTCTCCTTAGGTCTCACCTATAGACTTCTTCCGCGCGTCCGCAGATACGCAACCCCCGCGCACGCAAACGCGCCCAAAAACAAAAACGTCTCACATAAAACCACATCCGTCGGCGTGATGTCAAAATACCCCACGGTCGACTCAAACCACGGCGTATCATAATAATGAACATAAAAACGCAGTTTGTTTGGAATGGGCACGAGATAATCAAAGAAGAATTCCCCCATCTCCCACCGAAAAAACAAATCCGTCACGTTATAAACGACAAGATAGCCGATTGCGCCCGCCGCGCCGGCAGCTTTGGACGCAAACAACGAGCCGAACAAAAATGCGATACCGATATAAAAGACAATGCAGGGCACACCGACTGCCAGATCAAAACGCAATTGCCGCACGGCCGCGTCGGCAAGGTATTCCCCGATCGTCATGCCTTCCACACCGCCGCGCGTCCCGATGTAGAGATGCAGACAAATTGCATGAAACAGAATGAGCACCGCGGCATTCAATACGATCAGCGTCAAAAAACGCACAAATACGTACCGCGACGGCTTTTGCCCCGCCGCTTTTTCGACCTCAAAAAAACGGTCGCCGTAGTCGCGGCTCTGGATGATCGTGACCGTAACGATCGCAAACAGCGGCATACAAAAAATGAGCAACGTGCCTGCACCGCAGTTGCTGACGACCTGCACGTAGTTTTGCACGGTGATGACAATGCCGTCTGCGCGGTCGCCGTTGAAATACCCCTCCCACACACCGCCGACCGTCACGGCAAGCAAAACGGCAAGCATCAGCCAAAAGGTCGCACTGCGGACAAGCGTTTTGAGTGTCGCGGCGGCTGCCGCCCTCGTCTTCATATTCCGCTGTACGGCTTGACCGATTTCAAGCCGATCACGGCGCGCAGTGTTCCGTCGTATTTTGCAGGGAATTCCGTTTCGCCGTCCAAAAGCTGACACAGCTTCCAGCTCTTAAAATCCGTATCAAGCGGTGTGTTGGGCTCCATGACGGGGGTATACTCAAAGCACGCGACGATCTCGTCGTTTTCGTTATACAGCACCAAAACAAAGGTCGCCTGGAGCCTTGCGTTGTTTTCGTTTTGATATGTAAATTTTGCGTACAGCGTGGGATATTTCGAAAAATCACCCGCAAACGCTTTGTCGGTATTGATGGTGTCCTGCGTGTAGGTCTCAACCATAACCGCAGAAACGCCTTTTGCATACGCCGTGCCGTCGTACGGCTCTGCCTCAACGGTATACGAAAAATCCGCAAACGGTGCACCCGGATCAAATACAAAATAGTTTTGATATCCCGATGCAAAGCCGTCAAAGGTCTGCGTTTCGGTCGCAAGCACCCCGCCCGATTCGTCGTGATACACGCCCGTAACCGTGATGCTGTAATCCGCGCCCGATTGGTTTGTGACGTCCAGAACCATCAACCCGTTTCCCTCGAACGTGTACCGCTTTTCCTTGACCAAAAAAGACGGTTCGTCCGAAAGCTCCGCATCAAGCGGTTGCGAGACGATGATCTTTGACTCCGCGTCATAGCTTTGGATGGAATAATGTCCGCCGCCTTGCCCGGAAGTGCACCCGCAGAGCATGCAGATGCAAAGGGCAAAAAGCAGTACGGTTGCAAGTCTTTTTTTGCTTTTCATGATTTGTCTCCTTTCATTCTTCAAAAAATTCGTATTCTGTTTCGGAAAGGAGCAGTTCCTTTCCGTCGGCAACCTGCTTTGTCTTGATTTGGTTGCCGTGTTCATCGTACTCGTAGAGCATGGTGTACTGCAGTTCACCATAGAAATAGAACTCGCGCGAAAGCAGATTGCCCGATGCATCATACTGATATCGGTACAGATCGGTTACCTCGCCGACGGAATACTGCTTGATATTCAGCAAGTGCCCTTGTTCATCGTAAAGGTATTCCTCATTCAGCTCTCCGTCTCCGTGGCGAATCTCCAAAAGATTGCCCGACGCATCATAGAGGTACGTCCCGTTTCCGCTTTTGCCGCTCCACTCGACAGTATAGCCGCCGTCTTCGTGATAAAAATAGCTCTCGGTGATACCGTCGCGCTCTGTTTTTTGGAGTCTCCCCTCTTCGTCATAGCTGTACCGCGTGGTGCTTTCGCGGCTTGCGCCGAGCTCCAGAACGGTTTTGGACATCAATTTGCCGTCTTTAAAGCTTTGCTTGACGTATGCAATCGCCTTGCCGTTTTGATCGGTCGTCATTTCCAGCAGCAAATTTCCGTCGGCGTCGTAATCGTACACGGTCGTTTCCTTCCGATTCCCCGTGCCGTAAACAGTCACTGTCTGCAAAAGCAAGCCGTTTTCTCCGTATGTGTACGTTTCGGTATACGCAAACGGAAAAAGCTGTGTATACTCTGTCATCCGCCAAATGCCGCGCGGTTCTGTTTGCGCACTTTCCTCGACGAATTCCCGACTGCTCGTTTCCGATACGTTGTCTGCCGTGCAAGCCGTAAACAAAACAAGGCAGAGAAGTGTGACCGACAGCAATAAGCTATAATGTTTTTTCAATTTTCAAAATCCTCCCGTGGTTTTTATTCTTCATATTGTTGCTCGCCATGCCGAAATAATAGCTTTTTCCGTCCACGGCAAGGCTAACGGCGGGAATCTCGCACGCAAATGCGGTCTCTTGGACAAAAGTCTCCGTATCGGAAAAATAGCGGTACACGGTCACGGTGTATCCCGTGTCGGTCTTGAGATCGCACAGCAGATACAGTTTGCCGCCGTACAGATAGATGTCATAGACACGCTCGCCGTGTGGCGTTTGAATTTGTCGGACGTTCTCCGCATCCGTACAGGCGTATAGGTTTCCCGTTACAAGATACAGCGTTCCGCCGACTATCGCCTCGGCGCGGAACATCCTTACTTTTTGCGGTGTGTTGTAGTAGTTTGTTTTGACCTTATCTTTCCACGTGGTTTCAAACACAAAGCACGTTCCGTCGTACCGATACAAATCGGGCGCAGAATATGCGTAAACCTCGTCTCCGATCACAAACAGATCAAAATAGTGTTCGATGTCCGTGACGGTTTTTTCGTCTTTGATCAACGGAACAAGAGCAAACGTTTCTCCCAGATCGCCCGATACCGCGGCTTGCAAACCGTTGCCGTTTGCCGTGACCGCCGCGAACAGTTTTCCTCCGTGATATGCAAGATCAAAGCAGTGTATCCCGCACGGAATCGTCCGCTTGGTCTGCCATTCGCCGTTTTGCAAAACGTACAGATTCCCCCATTCCCAGCCGTCGCGCGGATCGATGCCGGGTGTCACAAGGGTGTCTTCGATCACAAAGAAAACCGCAACCTCCTCGTCGGGAAGCGTTCCGCTGTGCTTCCACTCGTTTTGAACGGTGTCATAGCAGAGCATATCGATCGGGCCCGCATTTCCGGTCCAATCGCCGTTTGCGACATACAGACAGCCTTCATAGACAATCAGATCACTCGGCGTCAGCGCCAAAGGATACGATGCATACCGCGATGCGTACGGAACCCCGAGATCGGTCGGCTCTGCAAGCGTTTCCGTGTCTTCCGACACATTCCCGACGTCAAACATCGGCGGCTTGCTGACGTTCGGCACCCGTACGGAACAGCCTGCCGACAGCAGGGCAATCAACAAAAGCAAAACAAAAAAGCGTTTCATTCCCAACTCCTTCTGCATATTGTTTGTACCGCCATGATACCTCTGTTTTTTGTGCCTTGCAAGCGCTCCCGCATCATCGTCGCGCCAATCTGCATGTTCGTCGTTGCAAAGAGACGCAAACTGTGGTATACTCAAGGTGGAAAACTTTTTTTGAAAAAAGGTGACAGTATGAAAACAGCAATCTGCGACGACTCCCTGCGGGATGCCGCGCTCCTGCGGGAAATGATCGGCGCGAGCGGTCTGCCCATCGACACGGACGCCTTTGACAACGGCAACGCGCTGCTTGCCGAAATACAACGCGGTACACACTACAATGCGGTGTTTTTGGACATCGATATGCCCGGGTGCAACGGTCTGGAGCTTGCGCGCATGATCAAACAGCACGCGCCAAAAACCATGGTCGTCTTTGTCACAAGCTATCCGCAATACGCCGTCGACGCGTTTGACTGCGAGGCGTTTCACTATCTGCTCAAGCCCGTGTCCCAAGCCAAGGTCACGCAAGTGCTGGAACGGATGATGCAATGCCATCGGGAGCAAAACCGTTTTTATATTCTCAAAATCCGACAGCAAACGATCCGCGTCCCGATCTGCGACATCTTCTATATTGAATGCTGTCAACGCCACGTGCTCTACCACATGCGACACACCGTGCACGAAACGGTCGGAAACCTGAAAACCGTGTACGAAGAGCTCCGTCCGTTCGGTTTTTTGCAGATTCATCAAGGATATCTGGTCAACATGGCACTGATCAGCCATTTTGACGGGTTTGACGTCGTTCTGTCCGACGGCAAGCGCGTGCCGATGAGCGTGCGTAAGCGTGCCGAGGTGCTTGCCGCGTACGCGCGGTATATCGAGGTGCATTGAGATGCGTACGATCGATCTGATTCTGACCTGCGTCGGCATGGCAATGAATCTGCTTCTCGCCTACCCGATGTTTGACTGCCTTTGGGCAAAAAAGAAACATGTAAAGCTCCCGCTTTTGCTGTTGCTTACTTCTGCGGCATTGTATATTCTATGCATGCTTGCGTTTGGCGGCGGCGCCGCGCAACCCTTTTTCGGTCTGCTTCCGTTGCTTGCGCTGACCTTGCTCTTTGAGACCAAGACGTGGCAACGCATTCTGTTTTGCACCGTATTTTTTACGGTTGCGTGCACGTCACAGCTTATGGTCGAACTGGTGTGCGATCTTTTTATTCCGCTCAAATATATCGTCCCGACCTATCTTTTGTACTCCTTACAGGTCACGCTTCTCTCCAAATCCCTCGTGTTTGCGTTCGTCGCAGGGGTCTGCATCAAACAAAAAAGCGCCGTTTCCGCGGCGGCAAAAAAATACTACCTGCTGATCCCTCTCTTTTTGCTTGCCTCCGTCGCCATTCTTGTGTTGCAGTATTACGTTTTTCCCGACTTTCCGATCGAAACGTAATCGCTTTTGATCGTGGTCGCCATTTGCTTTACGCTCTTGATCGTCGCAAGTATTTTGGTTTTTGTGTTTTTGGATCTTCTGTCGCAAAACCAGATCGGCAAACAGCACCTTGCGGCGGCAAACGAAATCATAAGCAAACAAATCGCACAATACCAAGCCCTGATCACGCACCACAAGGACATCGCAAAAATGCGGCATGACCACAAAAATTTTTGCATCGGCATGCTAAGCGAACTGGAACACGGCAACTTGAAGGCTGTGATCGGCAGACTTCGGGAGGAGTGTGCAGCTTTGCAAAGCCCCGCAGAACGCTCGGGAGACATCATTCATACGGTTGTCGAGCTCAAAAGCGAGCTTGCAAAGCGACAGGGCGTTTCGGTTGATTTTGAATACCGCGAGCTGCGGCAGGTGGTCATTCCCCCGATTGACCTGGCGGTAATCCTCGGCAATGCGCTCGACAACGCGATCGAAGCGACCGCCGCGGTCAAAAAAGATGCAACCAAAACAGTCTCCGTTCTGGTTGCATGCAAAAACAATACTATTGTGATCTCAATCAAAAACCCCGTTGGCCGTAAACTCGATACGGCGCGTCTGACCACGCAAAAGCCAGATGCCGCGCATCACGGCTTCGGCATCCTCAGTATGCAAAGCCTTGCGGCAAAATACGGCGGCGAGGTCATATTCGACTGCACGGAAAATATGATTACCGTATCAATCTTACTGAATAATTTTCCGTCCAAAACCGAACCGTACGCTCCGCCTACCGTTTGACACCGCCCAAGGCGTAGATATACGCGTCTTCCAGGGTGGCTTGTACGCGCGCGGATTGATCGCAAACCGAGTGATCGGAGATATACCGCACGATCGGCTTACCCTCGGCGTACTTGACGGACACGACAGCGGCAGTTTCTTTGAGCGATTGCTCTTCGCCGGGAGCGCAGGCGGTTTGCCATACGTTGCCTTCCACCCGTGCGATCATATCGGCAGTTGCGCCCGTATACATCACGTTTCCATTGTCCAGCACGCAAATGCCGGGGCAAATGCTTTCGATATCGTGAATGATATGCGTGGAAAGCAAGGTGGTCTGCGTCCTGCTGATTTGGGACAGAAGGTTGAGGAAATGCAGCCTCTCCTCGGGATCAAGCCCCGTGGTGGGCTCGTCGATGATCAACAGCGACGGCGAGCCGATCAGCGCCTGGGCGATTCCCGCACGGCGAAGCATCCCGCCCGAGTATTTGGAGAGACGTTTTTTTGTTTCGTTTTCCAAACCGACAATGTGAACACAGCGATCGATCTCATCCAGACGGTCGCTCTTTTTTGTGATGCGCTTGAGCAGGCAAACGTAGTCCAAAAACTCATATACGTTCATGCTCGGCATGAGCGAGGTGATCTGCGGAAGATACCCAAGCTGAGCGCGAAACTCTTTGGTATGCGTCCACAGCTCCTTGCCGTCAAACAAAATCCTGCCCGAGGTGGGCTTGATGGCGGTGGCAAGGATCCGCATCAGCGTGGTTTTGCCCGCGCCGTTTCTGCCCAGCAGGCCGAACACGCCGCCGTTGATCTCCAGGTCGATCTCCCGCAAAGCGGTGGTTTTTGCGCCGTATTTTTTGTGTAATTTTTCAATTTGAATATGCATCGTGATACCTAACCCCTTTTTGTATTGTGGTGCAGTGTACGTTTGGCAAAAAACAAACCGAGAGCAAACAGCAAGAGCGCGAGAAGAAAAAAAGCGGTTCTGTTTTGCGCCCAGATGCCGTCGGAAATATACCAGTATCCGTTGTCTCCGTACAGCGTTTGGTGCATATAGCCCCCGATCAAAGGATCTCTTGCGCAAATTTCTTGCGTAATGACCGCCTCGGGCGCAAGACCGCTGTTTTGATAGCAAATCAAAAACAAAGCCGCGTGAACGCCCACGGCACCGTAGACGTTTCCGACCAAGCAACGGATCAAAAACGACAGCGAAAACAAGAAAAGTGCCGTCACCGTATACGAAAGCAGAAACCGTATTTTGATCCACGCGGGCAACAGAAGCAGTCCCCAAAGCATTCCGCCGCCATAGGAGACGGCAAAAGCGGTTCCCACCTCAAAAACGGCAATGCCGACGATGCTTGTGCCCGACAAAACGATCAGCTCCCGCTCATCCTTGCTTTGCAGTATCAAACAGCACGACAGCGAGCACAAAAAGCAGCTGTAGATCTCGACGCACGCGATCACGCCCGCAAGTTCTTCGTCGGATGCGGCAAGAACGAGATTCCCCGACAAAAACAGCATGCACGGCGCGACGGCAAAAAGCAGCAAAAGCAACCGCCGCCTCTTTTTTGTCAGGAACCAAAACAGACGCATCTTGCTTTCACTCCTTATAAAAGGTTTCTCTGCGCCAAAGGATCAGCATCGCCGATGCGATGACAAAAACCGCAACACCGGTCACGATCCAGCGGTTATTGCCGTACACGCCCATATTGGTGATCGTATGAGAACCAAAGGGCGAAAACCGCTGCAGTGCTTTTGGGGCGGAGACTTCAAAAACCTCTGTCAGAATGACACGGAAAGAAAACACAAACAGCGTGTGGGTGAACACCGAAAACAGCGCCGTAGCGTAGGGATTTTGAAACAGTACGCGGTAGAGCAACGAAAAAGACGTGGAGAACAGCACCGTTGTGACCAAAGAGAGGATCGCTTTCCAATCCACCGCACCCTCAAGGAACATCAGCCGCAAAGCGGGCAGAAGGATCATATAGAAATAGGTCACCAGATAGCGGATCAACACAACCCCAAAAAGCCGCGTGCCCGACGTTCTGATCAGCTCGATCTCGTCCTTGCTGTAAAACAGCATGCCACAGCAAATAATGGGAAACAGAAAATAGCCGAACTCCAGATACTCGTAGCTGTTGTAGACAGCAAAGCTCAATTCAAATGCCAAAAGGGAAAAAGGAAGGTACAGAATCCTGTAACGCAATTCTTTGAACAGAATACGCGGCATAAAAAATCCTTTCAAGAGCGCGGATACCACGCGGGTACCCATTCCGCTCTGATCACTTGGATGGTTATTTTGCAAAAAGCGGTATCGGAAACGTCCTCATCTTCAAAGTGCGGAAGCTCCTCCCGCGTATAGTGCATACGGTTTTCTTCGTAGAGCTCCAATAACGCCGGATCTGTTGGAGGCTCGGGCACCGAGACGTCCGCACTGTCTTCGGAATAGACCTGCACGGAATAAACCTCAAGATAAAAGTAATTGCCCGTTTCGTCCGCATAGCATGCTCCTGCGGGAGCGTACGTCTCTGCGATGTTTTTGAGATAAGCGTCCAGATCCGCATACGTGGTGAGCGCGGTCAGCACCAAGCCTTTGGGCAGGCATTTTGCCCGCAAAAAGACCGCGTGCGCGGGCAGTCCGGGAAAATTCTCGGGCAAACGCTCTGCAGGATACGTATCAAACGCACCGAGCAGTGCTTCATCAAGAACAAGGTGCTTATCCGCCTCGGGATATTTTGGAAAAACGGAAGGATCGTACTCGATTTTTTTGATCCGTACCGAAAACACGTACGCGTCACTCCCGTAAGCCTCCCGCAAAGCGCGGTTTCGGCGATTGTCATAGATCGCAACCCGCCAGCCGTCGGGGTGAAGCCACGTGCCGATGCGGTCGTTTTGCGCGTGCCGTGCGGGAAGCTGTTTGTACCAGCGTGCGTTCAGCTCCTGCTCGTAGGCTATACGCGCGGAGATGTCTGCTTTGTAATCCGCAATCACTTCGTTGTCCTTACGGCAGGAAAACAGACAGTCCGCATCTTTTGGAAGAAAAACAAGCGCATGCAATGCGTCCGAAACGTCACTTTCATTTGGGAACACCTCGTCCGCGGACAGCTCCACGTCCGCGGCGAGCTGT
>JAFQII010000173.1 GCA_017397605.1 Clostridia bacterium | reverse complement strand
GCGCCCGATCTCGGCGGCACGCTTGTTGCCGTATTCAAACGTCTCGCGGATGATACTGCGTACCTGCCCGAGACGCACCATAGTCTGATTGATTGCCATCGATTGCACTTCCTTTGCAAGAAAATTGCTTTTTATGCCTTGAGTATAGCATAAAGAAATCAAAAAAGCAATGTTTTTGCAGGACTTTATTGGTACGCTTTCATGTTTTGCAGCAAAAACGCCACGTCGGCACGCGTCAGCACGCGGGATGCGTCAAGCATTCCGTTCATCGCCTGCAAAATGCCCGCTGAGTCTGCCGAAACCAACGCGGTGCAAGCCCAGGCGGGAGCGCTCTGCAGATCCGCAAATTCCTGCTTTGCCGACAGGGCGGGAACGCCCAGCAAGCGCATCGCCATGTAAGCTGCGTCTGCCGCGGTCACGTCGCTTTGGGGATCAAACGCGCCGTCCTGCAGATAGACCGCGCCATGGGCAATCGCCGCCTGCAAAAAGCCCTTTTTGCCCGCCGAGAGCGTGCCGTCGTCATTTGCTTCGGTGTCCGTTACGGCGGTGACGGCTTCGTTTTGCCCGGTCAGGCACATCATCATAATCAGACAGTCGATCTTGCTGACGGGCGACGCGGGATCAAAATAGTACGCACCGTCTTGCATGCGGTAGGTCATAATGTTTTCCGCGCACAGCGAAATCGCCGCGTTGTGGACAGGCGAGTCTGCAAGATCGGCAAAGCAGAGATTCGATTCGTTTTCCACCACTTGAATATTGACGGTGCATTCGGCGGACGTGTTGCCGTAGCGGTCGGACGCAGTGTACACAAAGCTGTCCTCGCCCGCAAAGCCGTCTTCGGGGCGGTAGACCGCCTTGCCGCCTTCCAGAAAGACAAAGCCGTGAAGCGGATAGCGGACAATCCTGCATTCCACCGCGTCGCCGTTGGGGTCGGCAACGGGCAGATCGGCAAAGCAGGCAACGGACGCATAGGTCTCCGCCGCAAGATCATTTGCCACGGGCGCAAAATTTTCGCTCTCCAAGACCGCGACCGTGCAGGAAAGCTCGCGGTTCTCCCACCCCGGCGCTTTTGCCGTAAAGGTAAAATGCACCTCTGCCGTTTGTTCCGATGACTTTTCGGGAATGTATTTGAAATAATCCAGCGACGAAACGGGGATCGTCTGCCCCGCAATGACCGCTTTGCCGCCCAGCATCAAAAGTCCGCTTTCGGGCAAGGTGCCGATCACGATGTATTCGGTCTGCTCCCCCGTCAGCGCACAAAAATCCTCGCGCGAGAACGCCAGATCCGTGTCCTTTGCCGTACAGCGCACCAGCGCCGTTTTGTCCTTGAGCTGTCCGATTGCGGGCGACAGCGGCGCCGAAGCATCGGGCGCTTCTCTGCCCGAACAGCCCGTGCAAAGCAATAAACCGATCAAACATACAAACAAAATGATTCGTTTCACAAAAAAACACCGTTCCTTTCGCTATATCTTATTGCAAATTTGTTTCAAATATGATAGAATGGAAATATAAAATACGGTTTGGAGGTATTTTTCGTGGAACATGCGGTTCTCGCTTTGCAAAAGATCATCGACGCATCGGAGCGCATCGTCTTTTTCGGCGGCGCGGGCGTTTCGACCGAAAGCGGCATTGCCGACTTCCGTTCCAAAAACGGACTGTTTTCGCAAAAATACCGCGTCCCGCCCGAAACGATGCTCAACCGCTTGTATTTTGATGCCCATCCCGATGAGTTTTTCGCCTTCTACCGCGAAAAAATGCTCAACCTCTGGGCAAAGCCCAACCAAGCGCACACGGCACTTGCAAAATTGGAGCAAAACGGCAAGCTCGCCGCCGTCATCACACAAAACATCGACGGCTTGCATCAGGCGGCAGGCAGCAAAAACGTCATCGAGCTGCATGGCTCGGTGTTCCGCAATCATTGCATGGACTGCGGCAGGGCGTACGGCGTCGAGGCGGTTGCAGATCCGTCACAGCCCGTTCCGCGCTGTTCCTGCGGGGGCATCATCAAGCCCGACGTCGTGCTGTACGGCGAGCCGTTGGACGACGCGCTGGTAGACCGCGCGATCGGCGAGATCGAAAAAGCCGATACCCTGATCATTGCAGGCACGTCCTTGCGCGTTTACCCCGCGGCAGGGCTGGTGCATTGGTTCAAGGGCAAACACACTGTCGTGATCAATTATGACGCGACGGATATGGATTCCAAATCGCAGCTCAACATCCGCTTTCCCATCGGCGAGGTTTTGTCCTCGATCATCATATAATATATGTAAGGAGAAGCCCCACACATGAAACGTTCACAGATCAACCAAATCCTGCGCGACACCATCGCTTTTCTCAAGGAGCAAAACTATGCACTGCCCCCGTTTGCCTACTTCACTCCCGAGGAATGGGCGGAAAAAGGCCACGAATACGACGAGATCCGCAACAATATGCTCGGCTGGGACATCACCGACTACGGACACGGCGATTTTGACCGCATCGGACTCTTTTTGTTCACCATCCGCAACGGCAACCTCAAGGATCCCAACTGCAAGAAAACCTATGCGGAAAAATATCTGATCTCGCAGGAAGATCAGGACAGCCCGATGCATTTCCATTGGAACAAGATGGAAGACATCATCAACCGCGCGGGCGGCAATCTGATGATCCGCGTGTATAACTGCGGCCCCAACGAGGAGCTTGCGGACACCGACGTCACCGTCAATCTGGACGGCTGTCTCAAGACCGTTCCCGCAGGTACCGTTCTGCGCCTCAAGCCGGGCGAGTCGATCTGCCTGCCGCCGTACCAGTACCATGAGTTCTGGGCAGAAAAAGGCTACGGCCCCTGCCTGATCGGTGAGGTTTCGATGGTCAACGACGACACCTCGGACAACCGTTTCTATGAGCCGCAGGGCAGATTCCCCACGATCGAGGAGGACGAGCCCCCGCTGTACCTGCTCTGCAACGAGTACCCGCCCGCAAAGGACTGAAGCTGTATGGAAAAGCCTTTGATCGAACGGTATGAGCTGTTTTACCGCGACGTGCTGATCGGCACGCTGGAGGTCGACCCCGTCACCAAAAAGCACAATTACATCCCCGATGCAGACGGCGTCGCAGAAGTCAGCGACCGCGCAAACCTGCTTCGCGTGATGAAAGAAGGCACCGCCGATTTCGGCGAGCCGATCCCGTTTTTTGAAAACCGCCTGCGCAATATGAAACGCTTTGGCTTGCACGAAATGAGCTACCAAACCGACTTTTTTACCCTGCGCGAAATGCTCGACCTGTCGGAAATCAATTCGTAAAAAAGAAAGATACGGAATGTCCGAATGGACATTCCGTATCTTGGCTATGGGCTACAAAAAAGATATTATCGGCATTTTGCAAATGAATTCGAACTCTCACCTAACCGTTCGTTTTTAGTGATATTCCGTCTTCGACGGAGTGATATATTTTGCTACGCAAAATGTGATATTGAAACCTACGGTTTCAGTGATATTATATTCGCCCCTAACGCCCGCAGGCATATCACTTGCGAAGCAAATATCACGCACCGAAGGTGCATATAACTCGCCGTAAGGCGAATATAACTGAAAACGACAAGTTTCTGTCGAAACTTGTCGTTTT
>JAFQII010000172.1 GCA_017397605.1 Clostridia bacterium | reverse complement strand
TATCGAAAACATCTCACTCATGGCGTACAGCGACGAACCGATGCAGAGATTCCAGTACGATGCGACGTATCACTTTATCAAGGGAGATCTGGACATCACGCCCGATACGCGCGAGACCGTAAATATCACGGTTTCGAAGGATACCGCGACCTTCGGCACGATCGGCTTGGAGGGTGAGTTTGCATTATACACGCTGACGGGTGCTCCCGCAAACGGTCAGGTCGCGCTCTCGTCCGACGGCTCGTTTGCGTACTATCCCGAAAAAGGATTTACCGGTATCGACAGCTTTACGTACACCTACAACAACTATCTCGGCGAGTCCGAGACCTGCTCGGTGGTTGTGACCGTTGAATAAGCAGCGGCAGAACCATCCGATCCCGCCTTTGTATGACGAGCACTCGCGCGTGCTGATCTTGGGGAGCTTCCCCTCGGTGCGCTCGCGCGAGCAGGGCTTTTTCTACGGGCATCCGCGCAACCGTTTTTGGAGCGTGACTGCGGCGGTGCTGGGAGAAAATGAGCCCAAAAGCATCCCCGAAAAGCGAGACATGCTTCTCAGGCACGGCATCGCGCTTTGGGATGTGATCGCGTCCTGCGAGATATGCGGAAGTGCCGACAGCACGATTACAGACGTTGTTCCAAACGATCTTTCGGTGCTGTTTGACACCTGCAAGGATCTGCGCGTGTTTACCAACGGCAAGACGGCAGATGCGTATTACCGCAAGTACCAACTGCCCTTGTACGGCAGGGAAGCGGTCTGTTTGCCTTCCACAAGCCCCGCAAACGCAGCTTGGAACATCGAAAAACTATGTAAAGCGTGGAAACAGATTACGGATTGATCAAAAATAAAATGCCTGACTTGGATGGTTTGCACAAACTTTCGGGTTGGGCGTTTTTTGTAGTTGCTATTTTTGGAACATTGTGTTAAACTATATCTAATGTATTTCACATGAGAAAGGACACGATTATGAAAAGATGGATTGCACTTCTTTTGCTGGTTTGTATGGCGGCTTTGGCGGCATGCGACGGTGCGGATACTTCTTCCGATCCCGTTTCTTCCGAATCCGCACAAGGTACGACGAGCGAAAGCAGCACAGAAGAAAATTCCGGAGAAACTTCTGACGAGACTTCTCAAGCGCCGCAGGTACCTGTTGCGGAGAACCCGTTTGCAACGGTCGTCAGCGCGGGCAAGCCGTACAAAAAATCGGAGAATCCCGGCGAGAAATATGAGGACTCCTATGATATGGAGTTGACCGACGGTGCGTATGCGCCTGCGGCATCGGCGGATTATAACGAGACCTCTTACTCCGGATACAACTATCGCGGAAAATTCTACTTTACGATCGATCTGGGCGAGCTCCACGATCGCCTTTATGCGTTCCGTTTGGGCTATCTCTCCACGACCAACGCAGGTATCAGACCTCCGTCGAGCGTTTCCGTTTCGGTCTCTACGGACGGCAAGCGGTATGAGCAGGTCGGTATGATGACCATCCCCGAATTCGTTGAGGGATGCCGTCTGGAAGCAACCTTGACCACCGAGTTTTATCAAACCGCGCAGTATGTGCGCTATACGGTCGAAAAGAGCGACGGCTGGGTCTTCTTGGACGAGCTGGAAGTGATTGCAGACGAAGAAGCAGATGTTGATCTCGACGCGCTGTTTGCACAGCAGATCAAGGACGCATACGATGCACTCGGCACGATCAACTATGTCGGCGAAAAAGAGGCGGACACCTCTCTGACTGAGCTGTTGGTCAGCAAGGGCTGCTCTTATGCGCTTTCCGACACGTTGCTGACGGGCTACAGCAATTCCGACAAATGTCTGACCGACGGCGTTATGCTCGGTGCGTCCGGCAATGGAAAGCGTCTCGGCTTCCAAGGCGGCAAGGTGACCACGATCACGGTCGACCTCGGTGAGGTACGCGACGATCTGAGCCGTTTTGCTTTGATGTGTCATGCAAACCCCGCTTCTAAGACCTCTCTGCCTGTTGCTGTGACCTACGCAGTCAGCGAAGACAACCAGACCTTTACCGACATCGGCAGAGTATTCGGCGTTACATCGGGACAGCGTTCGTTCCCGTACACGCTGACGCTGGACCGTTGCGCAAAGGGCAGATATGTCCGCTTTACGCTGGAAGCAACGCAGGCAGAAAGAATGACCGTCGAAGAAGCGGCAGTCTACGCGTATGCGGACGATACCAATATCGGCGCATATTTTAAACCGCTGAACTTTGACACACCTCTCGGCGAGTGGAGCGAGGTATCTACCGATGTCAAAAACCTCCTGTACAAGCTTCCCCAGCAGGTATTTATCCCCTCCGACATCGTCGGTGTCACCGCGTCCAACCTGTCTCCCGCCAACTCCACCGTTTTGACGGACGGCAAGCACGCGACCGGCAACGATATTCACAACGGTCAGTATTTCAAGATTCAGGGTAACTCCTCGCCGTTGGAATTTGTCTACGATCTCGGCGCAATCGGCGCAGTACAGAAATTTACCGCCGAGTTTACCAACCGCGGCGACTGGGGCGTGCAGGCACCTTTTGAGGTCACTGTCTACCTTTCGATGGACGGCAAAGACTGGTACAAGGCAAGTGTGATGGACGTCACGCCCGAATCGGATAACAGCATTACGCAGGCATCCTGCGAAATGGACAAGGCTGTGCAGACGCGTTACGTGCGCTTTGAGATGATGACCTGCAACTGGGCAGGCATCAGCGAGCTGGAAGCGTTTGGTACGACCTCCACCGCGGGCGCGGCAAAACTCGAAGAAAGCGGACTTGTCAAGCGCGGTGAGGACGCACTCGGATTCTATAAACCCAACAAAGAGGTTCTCGACGGCGCGTCCGATCTCGTGCTGTTGTATCACGGCACGCAGACTGACAATTGGAACGTCGAAAAGCTCATTCCTTACCTCGCGTACGTGGATACCGAAGGCAACATCAAGGATACGATGTTTGACAGCTTTTTGTTCTTGATGACGGGCAATTTCCCGTCGGGCAGTGCAACTACGATGGAATTTGTCAAGTCCGACCTGGAGTGGAACCTGGACGACCTCTTTAACGAGGGCGAGAACATTCTCGCGCTGGAAGAAGCGGCAGGTCAGGTCAAAAAAGCACTCGGCTTGCCCGAAGACTTCAAATACACGTTTGCGGTTTCGCTGTACCGCCCGCACCACGATTGCACCAATTTCGGAGATATCGACGGCGACGGCAAGACCGACGACATGGCAAACATGGAAAAACGTCTCGCCGCAATGAAGTGGTACATGGACGAGTTTGAATCCCGTCTTGCGCAGCTTGACTTGAAAAACATCAAGTTTGACTCCTACTACTGGTACAGCGAGGGCGTTTATCCCGAGGCGAGAGAGCCCGAGCTTGCAAAAGTAACCTCCGACGAGGTGCATGCACGCGGCTACGACCTGTTCTGGATTCCGTGGTACTGCGCATCCGGCTTTGATATATGGAAAGATTTCGGCTTTGACGTCACCTGCATGCAGCCCGGCTACGTGTTTAACGAAAAAATCCCCGACAACCGTATGGAGCATGCAACGAACTTTATGAAACGCTACGGCATGGGCATCGAGATCGAGATCGGTTCGTCCGCATTCCAAAACGACGTTTTGTATAACCGTTACCTCAACTACCTCGCAAGCGGCGTCAAGTACGGCTATATGAAAGACTGTTTCCATATGTATTATCAGGAGATCCACGTCTACTACAACGCCGCAAAAGCAGGCGATCCCAAGTCCCGTGCGATCTACGACTACACCTACCAGTTTATCAAGGGCACGCTGGACGGCATGCCGAAAGCGCTGGAAGCCGTCACCGCAACG
>JAFQII010000171.1 GCA_017397605.1 Clostridia bacterium | reverse complement strand
TTGGTAAAGCTCAGAAAGCGCGACGTGTAACATCGAAAACGAGATGCCATCCTCACCCAAACGCCGTCCTTCGGGGCGGCGTTTGGATTGCAAAAACTTTTACAACTCCATGACAACTCTATGACAACTCCATGATATCGGCGTGATAAACTGCCAAAAACAAGACAAAGAAGGAGTGTTATCATGTCAAAGAGAAGTGTTCTGCCGTTGTTTCTCGTTTGCGTTATCCTGATGTGCGGTTGTTCCGCGGAGCAATCGCAGGATTTTACCATCAGTCTGTACGATTCCGAGTCACGCATTGAAATCGATTTGGGAGAGCCGTCTGTTCCTGCAACAAGCAACGTCTCTGCCGAAGAAAGCGGCAAAGACAATTCCTCGCAGGACGTATCGGAAGAATCTGTCCCTGCCGTTGAAGTTGAGGGAACGCTTTTGGTAAAGGACAAAACCTACACGTTTGAAGGCAGAGACCTCGTCATCATCGACGTGACCAACGAAACGAATCAGAACCTGAGCATTACCGTCAACGGAAAATACCTGGATGACAAGGGGAATGTACTGCAGGAAGAAAGCAAAACGTTTGACCAGTTCTCCGTGGGGTATCAAAACTATTTTCTGTTCCGTCCCGAGATCGGTTTTGCGGATTTTACCTATACGGTTGATGCGGAGATCAGCAAGGGACCGTTTTATGCCAAGGACATCAAATGCAATTTTTACGGATTGGTGGAATTCAACTATCCCGATCTGGACGAAAACGAAAATATCGTACGGGTGCCCTCTCTGCTTGCGAGGACAAACTACACGTATCTGGGGAACACCAAGGTCCATTTTTTGATGACCTATGTGATTTTTAACCCTGCGGGCGAGATCGTAGCGATGTTTGACAGAGGAGAGACGCTGGAACGATACACACCCGAGCCGGACGGGTATGACTCCGCTGTGATTTACAAATCCTCTCCCGATGACAAGAGCTGGGAGTGGCCCGAGCATCTCAAAGGGGAAATGACCGCCCTTGCCGTCATCACACGCGTCACCGACGTCATTCCGGAGTGACATCCGCGCACTTCAAAAGCCGTTCTGCAAAGGTCGGCTTTTTTGCATGTTTCGGCGCGCAAAATCCACTGCGGTGGGAAAAAATCCACCGATCGTGGAGAGAAGCGCAAAAATGCGGTTATTGACGGATCTCATCAATTGTGCTAAACTCATGGCAACGACAGGGCCCGTCGGCAAAAATCAAGTATGATCGTTTGCAGAAAGGAGTACAGAATGGATTTGTTGATTGGAGAAAGAATCAAAAAATACCGCAAAGAAAAAGAAATGACGCAGGATGCGTTGGCGCAGGCATTGGCGGTTTCTCCGCAATCGGTTTCCAAATGGGAGTGCGGAGACGGTTATCCCGACATCACGCTTCTTCCGACAATTGCCAACTTTTTTGAGGTAACTGTTGATGAGTTGATAGGTAACGATGATATTAGCGCAAAGGCTGATGTACAGAAGAATTATTTTAATATCGTAAACACGCTTTCGCTTGATGAACAATTGAAGTTGTCATTGAAATATTATCAAAAATATCCGCGGAATTGGCATATTGCGACATCGTTGATGCACCGCATCACCCGCTATCACGGAAATGGCGAGCAAGAGTATAGAAAACTACTTGTAAATATCGGCGAAAGAATTTTCAAAGATTGCACCGACAGTACCATGCGCAGAAGTGCGGTTACTGCAATGTGTATGGTATGCGACGAGGACGAGATCGGAGCGTTGCTGAATAGAGACACAACCTTTTGGTATGAAGGCAGACATGAAGTTTATGAAAATCGCTATAAATTAACCGGCGAGGAAGAAAAATACTGGATGGTAAGAAATGCCGGAAACTTTTTGCGGACAGCTGCGATGATCGGGAGAATGCGCGAGCACAAAAGCTATATCGGACAGCCGGAGGATGCGGTAGCGTGGAATACCATGTATCTCGGTATTCTTACCGGAATGACGCAAAGTTCAATTCCCGACGGTTGGATCCCCGAATATACGATGCAGTATATTCGTTTGTCCGCTGCATATTTTGGCTTGGGAGACAAGGAGAGCGGATATTCGCATTTGGAAAAGGCGCTTGCATTATGCAAGCGATGGCAGGAATTCCCCGAGAACGCATTGCTTGATTTGGGGAATCCACTATTCTTTGGCGAAACCAAGCTTATAAAAAACGATTGGCATATTCAATTGCCGAACGGAGAGAAGCTGCCGATACTTCAAGGATTTAAGAATGAAACGGCAAACCTTGCAAGTATCATGCAAGCAAAAACAGGATGGGAATGGTTTGACACTGTCAGAAACGAAGAACGCTGGGCGGCAATTCTGTCCGATGCAAAAGCCTTGATGAATTTGTAATAAAATAAATAGCGGCCTCCGATGAGAAAAGCTCTTGTCGGAGGCTGCCGCTTTGGCTTATGATGCCGACAAACAGACAAGGAATGTTTGTCGGCTTTTTTGCATACATTGAAACATCACGGGGGTGTGGTTTTGCGTAGTTCTCATGTGTTGCTCAAGGGTGCGGCGGTGATGACCGTTTTTTCGTTGCTCGGCAAGCTGTTGGGCGTTTTACTGCGGTTATACCTGACCTCGCGCATCGGGAGCGAGGGCATCGGATTATATCAGCTCATTATGAGCGTGTATGGGCTGTTTGCGACCTTTTCAACCGCGGGGCTGACCGTGGCGGTGTCGCGCTTGGTTGCCGAAAAAGCAGAGCGCAACCTCTCCGACGCGACGGTGCTTTTGCGTGCATCGGTGCTCGCGGGGCTTTGCATCAGCGCGGCGGCAACGGTTGCGTTGCTCGTTTCGTCTGACTTTTTTGCCGTCTCGGTGGTCAAGGACGCGTCCTGCGCGCCGTCGTTGCGGATTCTTGCGCTGTCGATGCCGTTTATGGCGATCGCGGCGTGCTTCAAAGGTTGGTTCATCGCCAGACGGCAGGTGTTGCGCTGTTCGTCTGCGTCGCTGTTTGAGCAATGCGTCAAGTTTGCGGTCATGGCGCTGTTTTTGAACGTGTTGATGGCAAACGTGTCGGACATCGCGTCGCTTTGCACGGGAATCGTGCTGGGCGTGACGGTCGGGGAAGGCTGTTCGTTTGTCTACCTCTGGGCGGCGTACCGATTTCTGGCGGGACGGCAAAAGCGAAAAGAGATCCGACCGTCCCAAACCTTTGGCGACAGCATGCGGAATCTGGTCGGCGTGATGGCGCCGATCGGCTTGTCGGTCATGGTGACCTCGCTGTTACACACGGCGGAAAACCTTCTGATCCCGTCGGTGTTCGAGCGTTACGGGGGCGACAGGGCAAAAGCGCTGTCCGAGTTCGGTGTGATCCGCGGCATGGTCATACCGCTGTTGTTCTTTCCGTTTGCGTTTTTGCAGAGCCTTGTTTCGGTGATGATTCCCGAGATTTCGCGCTTGAACGTCGCAAGCGGCGTCAAAGCACGCGACCGACAGATCGGGCGCATCCTCTCGGTGTCGTTTTTGTTTGGCATCGCGGCGGGCGGGTTATTTTTCTTTTTGCCCGAGGAGCTGGGCGAGACCTTTTATCCAGGGGAAGGAACGGCGGACGCACTGCGTTTGCTGGCGCTTGTCAATCCGTTGATGTACGTACAAACGATCTGCGACGGCTTGCTCAAAGCGGTTGACGGGCAGAAATACACATTGCGTTACAGCGTGTACAATTCCGTATTGCGCATTGCGGTGATTCTGACGCTCATTCCACTGTCGGGCGCGACGGGGTATTTGCTTCTGCTGGTGTTATCGAACACGGTGGAATTTGCATTGTGTTACCGCAGGCTCAAAAAATACGCGCGTTTTTCGGTCGGGTGCGTCAAAGGCGTGCTCGCGCCCGTCGGCTGTGCGATAGTCGGCGGTATCGCATCGCGCGCCGTGGTTTCGTTGCCGTTTTTGAATACATTTTTGTCCAAGGCGATGGCGGGCACTTCGGTGTATCTGGTGCTGTTTTTGTTGCTGGCGCGCCCGCTTTACATGGGACTTTTGGGCAAAAAGCAGGCGGAAGCATGAACTGGTTTCATTACCTGCCCCTGCGCGTGCTTTGCTGTGTGCAGGCGCTTCCTGCCGAACTGCTGTCACGCGTCACGGAGGTGCGCTTGCGTGAGGGAAAGCCGCTTTCCGTCACGGCCGGAGGCAAAAACATTTTGCTCGGCACACACGGAACGCCGACGGACGCACGCGGCGCCCTGCGCGTGACGCAAGCGGAGATCGACGACATGCTTGCGCGGCTCACGGAAGGCTCTCGCTACGCGTTTGACGAGCAGATGGCGTGCGGTTTTTTGACCTTAAAGGACGGATGTCGTGCGGGGATTGCGGGGGAGATGATTCCGCATCCGACGGTATCGGGCGCGTATCTGTTTGGGCGCATCACGTCGGTCAATCTGCGCATTGCACGCTTTGTGCCCGATTTTGCGCACGCACTCGTCGCGCGTTTGCGCGAGAAACCCACGGGCGCGCTGGTTATTTCGCCCCCCGCGGGCGGAAAAACGACGTTTTTGCGCTCAGCGGCGCATTTGCTTGCAAGCGGAACGCGTCCGTTTCGCGTCGGGATCGCCGACGAACGGCAGGAGCTTGCCGTGTCGGACGGGCTGTGCGACC